>JALUZF010000152.1 GCA_027012135.1 Gammaproteobacteria bacterium | reverse complement strand
ATAAACCTTCTTCAGAATCGCCCTGCGGGCCTAAATGGCTGAATAATATGATGTCAAAGAACAATATGGCGGCAACAACTCCGCCTCCGCCAGGATAATGGCGGACTTATGAAACTCTAAACTTCAGAAACATCATTTATTGGAACTTACACCTCGGGTGACAGGAAAGGCAGACGGAACAATTTTCAAGCTGCAAAATAAATAACAGGTCACCCTGCCGGAAAAGAGAAAACAGAGATGAAGAGAAAAAGAAAAATCATACTTTCAGCCCTGGTTTCCATGATGGTGATCCCGAAAATTTCCCATGCACTGGAGATCCGGCAGGAGCCATACACCTATCAGATGGCAATGGCCCGGGATGTCACCACGAACACCTTTGTGATCGGTGAACGAGAGCCATCCGGGGATATCCCTGCATACAGGTGTCGTATTGCGCAGGTGCTGTTTGGGCTGGGAAGCGCAGTTCTTCAACCGATGGCTGCAGAAACGCTGTTATCAAACCTGAAACAATGCGAGGCCAGGGACATGGCTTTACAGGTAACCGGCCATGCCTGTCGGCTTGGCCCGGAACAATTCAATCAGTCTCTTTCCCTGCAGCGGGCAAGAGCAGTAGCCCGGCTTTTACAGGATCACGGCTTTACGGTGACAGCAGTACAGGGCAAGGGGTCACGCCAGCCTGTTACCGATGATCCCAGGGAATTTTTCAAGAATCGGCGGGTTGAAATAACCATGCAGCCACAACGGATGTCAAAGATGACGCAATAATCAATGATTTTGGCATGTTCACGTAAACTTGCAGCAAAAGGAGAACCCCATGATGAACACCAATTTTACCCGACAAGAAAAGCACATTCGGCAGGCAAAGATTCTGACGGGCCTTGCCGTTCTTTTGGCCGCCTGCCTGCTCACTGTCAATGCAATGGCCATGACCGTCCCGGCAGCCGGCTCCTTTGCCTATGACCTGTACGATATCGGCGTCAACCAGATCCTGCTTGGTCCCATCGGCTTTATTGCCGGAGTTGCCTGCATGGTCTTTGCCGCCATCCTGGCTATCCGGCAGATGATCCTGCCTGCCGCCGGGGTCGTTCTCGGCGGTGCCTTTCTCCTCAAGGCAGACAGTGTTGTCCAGACCATCGGTGCGGTGATCTGCTGACAAACCAGCATAGCTGGACCAAATTGGCTGGCCACAACGAATCATGAAAAGCCTGTACTCCGGCAAGGGCAAGTCCTGCCCAGATGGCTTGCCGGACAAAGACAAAACAAAAAATTTGCGGCGCATGGCCTTGACCGACCACACATGTGGTCAATCATTATGTTAAACCCCGGCGGAGACAGTGGAAGCGCCGCACGCTGTTTCCGCCATTTTTATCAAGACTGATGACGGGCGTAGATGGCCGAAAATAACTTTTCACATAGGTTCCCGCAGTACCTGTCCAAGCCGATCCAGGTACTCTGGTTCGAGACCGACGAGTTGATCCTGTTTGTCTTTACGCTTACCCTGGCGCTTCTGTACGGCAAGATCATGTGGCTGATTTTTCTCGTTACCCAGTATTTCTACACCCGCACCAAGAGAGTGCAATCAAGGGGATTCCTGAAACATGTTCTTTACATGTTCGGATTCATCCAGATGAAAAACTATCCTGAATATTTCCAACGCGAGTTCCACGAATGAAGACGAATATTTTTGTCCAGAAAACCAGCAACCTCTTTGTGGAAAACCGGCTGCTGAAATTTGTCCTCGTAGTCCTGTCTCTGGCCGTCATCTTCAATTCATTCATGGTGTACCGCTCGGTCAGGTACCAGCGCGTTGTCCTGATTCCGCCTAAAATGACCGGCACGGTAGAATTTGTTCAGGGTAAACCCACGGATTTCTACCTGAAGGATATAACCCGGAGGATCGTCAACCTGGCCGGCACCTATTCTCCACCAACGGCAAGGGCACAGTTTGAGGAGCTGCTGTTCTATTATGCCCCGGAGTCCTATCCCCAGGCCTCCAAGGCCTGGTATTCCCTGGCCGGCAGAGTGGAGGAATCGCAGGTCAGTTCTGTCTTCTACCTGGAAAGAATAAAACTGGGCGACAACTTTATCGAGGTTTTCGGGAACTTGAAACAGCTGGCCGGCAATACCCAGCTTGAAAACACCAGCAAGACCTACCTGATCAAGTATCGGTTGCAGGACGGCAGGTTTTATATCGTTTCGTTGAAAGAAAAATTTGCCAAAGAGCAGGAGGGA
>JALUZF010000151.1 GCA_027012135.1 Gammaproteobacteria bacterium | reverse complement strand
GTATTTATTACTATAAATTAAAAAAATTTTATACCACATATCAGGAGATTATAAATTATGGCTCATGTCGTTATTATTGGTGCTGGAACTGGCGGTATGCCCTGTGCATACGAAATGCGTGATGCTCTGGGTAAAGAGCATCAGGTAACTATGATCAGTGAAAATGAAACCTTTGATTTTACCCCATCAAACCCATGGGTGGCCGTTGGCTGGAGAACTCGTAAAGACATCAGTTTTGAAGTTCGACCATACCTTGAAAAACGTGGTATTAATTTCATCGCCCACCGGGTAGATAAAATTGATCCTGATAATAATGAATTAACCCTCAATAACGATGAAAAAGTCTCTTATGACTACCTGATTATTGCTACAGGTCCAAGACTGGCTTTTGAAGAAGTCGAAGGTTCAGGCCCATCAGCCCATACCCAGTCAATCTGTAACCTGCCCCATTCTGAAACCGCATTCCAGGATTTCGAAAAACTGGCGGCTGATCCCGGTCCTGCAATTGTTGGTGCTATGCCCTTTGCCAGTTGTTTTGGCCCGGCCTATGAATACGCCTTTATTCTTAACCGTGAATTACAAAAACGTAAGTTAAGAGATAAAGTACCCATGACTCTGGTTACTTCAGAACCCTATATTGGCCATCTGGGCCTGGGTGGTGTGGGTGATTCCAAAGGTATGCTGGAATCAGAACTGCGTCAGCATGACATTAAATGGATCTGTAATGCCAAAACCACCAAAATTGAAGCCGGTAAAATGTATGTTGATGAGCTTAATGACGATGGCTCCATCAAGGAGCAGCATGAGCTGGAATTTAAACATGGTATGATGCTGCCGGCCTTTAAAGGTGTGGATGCTGTAGCCAGTGTAGAAGGCTTATGTAATCCACGCGGCTTTGTTATTGTAGACAAGCAGCAGCGTAGTCCTAAATACCCTAATATTTTTTCAGCCGGTGTCTGTATTGCTATCCCTCCTGTTGAAGCAACACCTGTCCCTACCGGTGCACCTAAAACCGGTTATATGATTGAGTCCATGGTAACGGCCATTGTGCACAATATTTCTGATGAACTGAACGGTAAACAGCCAACTCACGAAGGTACCTGGAATGCTATCTGTCTGGCTGATATGGGTAATACGGGTGCAGCATTTGTGGCTATTCCGCAAATACCACCACGTAACCTGGCCTGGTTCAAGAAAGGGAAATGGGTACACCTGGCCAAAATCGGATTTGAGAAATACTTTATCCGCAAGATGAAGTCCGGTTCCAGTGAACCAGTTTATGAAAAATATCTGTTAAAAGCATTAGGCATTAATCGCCTGAAATAATAATAGACTGTTCTCCTGAAACCTTAAACTTTAAAGGCTGTTTCCTGTACAGGATTCAGCCTTTTTTAATCAGTGATCCGGTACACTTCCACCACATTGGGGAGTTGACTGATCCGGTTTAAAGCCCTGCTTAACTGGGCAATACCCGCAATTTCTAGCGTTAGACGCATTCTCGCTGAATAGTCCGCTTTATTGGTGGAAGTATTTACACCGAGCACATTAATTTCAAGATTAGCCAGAATAGCGGTAATATCTCTTAACAGACCCTGTCTGTCCATGGCAATTAACTCAATCATAACGGTGTAACACTGGTTAATTTCATGGTTCCACTCCACTTCAATTAAGCGTTCACTGTTTTCCTCCAGGGCATGCTGTACATTATGACAGTCACTTCTGTGAATGGTTATACCTCTGTGTTTGGTTATAAATCCAACAATTTCGTCACCGGGCACTGGCTTACAGCATTGAGCAATCTGAGTCAGCACATTATCGACACCATAGATGGTAACATCACCCGATCCCTGGGGCAGCAGCTCAATGGTCTGCTGAATTGGTGCTTCCGGCTCATGATGCTCTTCATTATGACCACCCAGTTCCTGAATGGTGGCCGCAATCTGTCCCGTGGTAATTTCTCCACGTCCTATTTCTGCAAACAACTGTTCCGCTGATTCAAGCTGAAATCTCTCTGCCAGTTTTTCATGAGAAATATTGCTTATTGCCAGACGGTGCAGTTCTTTTTCAAGAATATCTCGTCCTGCCAGAACATTTTGATCATAATTTTGCTGTTTAAACCAGTGCCGTACTTTGGCTCTTGCCCGGGAAGTTTTTAAATAACCCAACTGCGGGTTTAACCAGTCCCGACTCGGTGAACCATTTTTGGTAGTAAGGATTTCTACCTGCTGACCGCTTTTAAGTTCATAGGTTAAGGGCACCATTTTGCCATTAACCTTGGCACCGCGGCATCGGGCACCAACTTCTGTATGGACATAAAAAGCAAAGTCCAGAGGGGTTGCCCCCTGCGGCATATCAATGATTTCACCATCCGGTGTCATCACATAAACCCGATCCTGAAATACTTCAGATTTAAAACGGTCAATAAAGTCACCGGCATCTTTTTCTTCATCTTTCCATTCCAGTAATTGTCTTAACCAGGCTATTTTCTGCTCATAATGCCCGCTTTGTTTACCGCCTTCCTTGTATCGCCAGTGTGCTGCCACTCCATATTCAGCGTGTTTGTGCATTTCAAAGGTACGGATCTGTATTTCCAGGGTTTTACCCTGTGGTCCGATGACTGCCGTATGAATGGACTGATAATTATTTTCCTTGGGTGTGGCAATATAATCATCAAATTCATAAGGAATATGTTTCCAGAGGGTATGCATAACACCCAGGGCATGATAACAGTCTTTAAGTTCCTTAACGTGTATGCGCACGGCACGCAGATCATAAAGCTGATGAAAGCCAAGATGTTTGCGCTGCATTTTTTTCCAGATACTGTAGATGTGTTTGGAACGACCAGTCACCTCAGCTTCAATATTATTCTTTTTCAGATTGTCCTGAATGATCTGCACCACATCTTTAATATACCTGTCCCGATCAACCTTTCGTTCAGATATATAGCGGGCAATTTTCTTATAATTGATCTCATCCAGATAACGAAAGGCCAGATCTTCCAGTTCCCACTTTAACTGCCAGATCCCCAGACGGTTGGCCAGAGGTGCATAAATTTCAGCGGTTTCACTGGCAATGAGCTTCTGCTTTTTAGTGGGCAATGAATCCAGGGTACGCATATTATGCAGCCGATCCGCCAGTTTAATCATGACCACCCGGACATCTTCAGCCATGGCCAGTAGTAATTTACGCAGGTTTTCGGCTTTTAAACCTTCTTTTTTAATATTGCCGTTCTGATCCGGTTTTAAATTGGCAAAGGCTTTCATTTTGGTGACGCTGTCTACCAGCGTAGCCACTTCTTTACCAAATTTTTCTTCCAGTTGCTCCAGGGTAATGTCTGTATCTTCAACAACATCATGCAGCAGGGCGGTCATTAAGGAAGGGGTATCAAGATTGAGTGACAGTAAGATTTCTGCTACTGAAATAACATGAAAGACATATGGTTCACCGGAGGCCCTGACCTGATCCTTATGTGCCTCGTTAGCAAAATCAAAAGCCTGGCGAAGCAAATTCAGATCAATATTAGCCTGTGACTCCCTGATTTTTCCCTCCAGAGCATTAAAACGCTCCAGGGGTGTATCATGAACATCAGCAACTGCTTCTACGTAAACCATATCCCGGACAAATCCCAACTATCATGTCAGATAACATTTAAGAAAATTTTTATTTCAGTATGCGTTTAAAGTAAAATTAAAGATTATTAGCAACTATTCAGTGTACCTGACCGTGATTGTCTGCAGGTACTGTATTTCCGGGGGCGCCCAAGTACCTCCATGTATCGGTTTAGAACTTTTCAAAAACTTGTTTTTGCTCAAGTTCTTATCCTAGTGATTACGAAAACATCCATGTTTTCAAAACCCCGTAAATACAGTACCTACAACCAATCACTCTACTGTTCACTAATTGAAGCTGAGTAGTTACGATTATTAATAAGAATACAATATAACATTATAAAATCTATTACTATTTACTTTACTTTAATTTTGTGGTTAATAATAGAGCATTCAAGTCAGGAATTTAAAATATGAAAAAAATAATTATTTTTACTTTTGCATTGCTTTTACAGACTATAAGCTATGCTGATTCTCATTACCCTGTCAGGGGCATGTCTATGCAGGAAGTTATTCAGCAACAGGGAGAACCCGAAACCAGAAAAGGACCGGTGGGAAACCCGCCCATTTCACGCTGGATTTATAAAGACTTTAGTGTTTATTTTGAAGACGGTACGGTTATTCACTCAGTTGAAAATCAGAAAAAATCGATTTATTTGAATAAGTAACGGGTATATATAACTCAGGCCTCTGAGGACAGTTTTAACTTAAAATAACGGATGGTTTTCAGAGCCAGTAATATAAGTGGTGTGGCATGCATTAGCAGATCAAAGATATCCAGGGGCTTAACCAGTTTGCCTGCCATCAGCATTGTTATTTTTTCCAGTAAATGAGGCTGACCGCCTATTGGCGCTGTACCCAGAAAAATAGTCAGTATTATTAATACCGGAAAACTGAAATTATCCAGCCATTTCATTGTATATCCTTTCTCTTTATTTCTATGAACTTATTATGAATCCTGATACTTACTAAGATTCATATTTGTGACACAAATTAACAATATCACCATTTTCTAATAAGCCTGATAGAATATTCTATTTTTATAAAAATTACCAGTTCTGTATATTATTTAATCAATTTCTGACTATAATCAACTTATGAACCGATCATTTATACAAATCGTCCGCCTGTCCGCTATTCTTATTTTTGCCGCCGGCACCTATACTCAGGCAAATGATAATGAATTTGAAGACACTCAATCCAGGCCGCAAAGTATTCCCTATAGTCAAAAACCGGCTGAATTTATTGATACCCCATATGCTGATGAGCAGAATGTTCTGTTCGAATTTTTTCTCGATGATCCAAATAAAATCCATTCCGCTTTATTCTGGCTGCGCTCCTATATGAATACCCTGATGGCAGAACCCTATGGTCTGGCACCAGAGTTTATGAATATTATTGTTCTGATCCACGGTACCGAAATTGTTACCCTGGCAAAAAAGAATTACCCGCAATACCAGAGCGCTGTTAAGCGCATGATTTACTATGAACAACTGGGTGTTGAATTTCGTGTCTGCGGTGATGCTGCAAATGATTTCGGTTATAAACCGGAAGATTTTTACAGCTTCGTTAAAATTATTCCCAATGCCATGGCAGAAATAGCTCATTGGCAACATCAGGGTTATGCCCTGATCCGCCCGCTGGTTTTTGAGAAAAAATTCTCTGTTGAAGATATTCGTTAACTGGTAATAATTAAAACATTCACGCTTAATTCTTCTCTTCCATTTCCCCGAAAACTCAAGGATAATATTTGCTTCTTGACAGGAGTATTTGATGAAGTTCAGTGTTGAAGAATTCCGCAGCTGGGAAAATAAAAAAGTCACGTTATTGGGCATGTCCGGGGTCGGAAAAACCTATTTATCCACCTTATTAAGAGATTCCCAATGGTTTCATTTTTCCGGAGACTACCGTATTGGTACCCGCTATCTTGATGAACCCATTATGGACATGATTAAACAGCAGGCCATGCAGGTTCCCTTCCTTAAGGAATTACTAAGAAACGACTGGATATCCATTAAAAACAATATCAAGGTTCACGATCTGGGGCCGGTGCTAAGCTATATCGGCAAACTGGGCGATCCCGAACAGGGTGGTGTCGAACTGGAAGATTTTATCCAGCGCCAGGCATGTTATCGTGACGGTGAAATTGCCGCCATGCACGATGTACCCTCCTTTATTGAAAAAGCCCAGAAAATATACGGCTACCAGCATTTTGTAAACGATGTCGGCGGTAGTTTGTGTGAGCTCGATGAACCTTCAGTGATAGATACCCTGGTTAAACACACCATGATCCTCTACATCCAGGTAACCGATAAAGAAGAAGAAAACAAACTGATTGAAAGGGCCAAAAGCGCGCCCAAACCACTTTACTACCGTCCGGATTTTCTACAGGAACAACTGGCTGTTTACCTTGCTGAAAATAACCTGCAATACGCAGCTCAGATGAATCCCGATGAGTTTACCCGCTGGATTTTTCCACGCCTGTTTCACTCCCGGATCCCTCGCTATGAAGCTATAGCCGGACCGCACGGTTATACGGTCACTTCTCAGGAAGTTGCCCAGGTCAGGGATCAGAATGATTTTCTTGAATTGCTGGAAACCGCCATTGCCCGTGCAGAATAAGTGAGATAGCTATGCCTCTGGTTGCCCATAATCAACTCCCCTCCTTTGATCGCCTCCGTCACGAAGGGATACGTGTACTGCCGCCCGATGCCGCCATGCATCAGGACATCAGAGAACTGCATATCGGCCTGTTAAACATGATGCCCGATGCCGCCCTGGCCGCCACAGAACGGCAGTTTTTCCGGCTCATTGGAGAAAGCAACCCCATTGCGCAGTTTTATGTGCACCCCTTTACACTGACTGAAATCCCCCGCTCTGAGAAGGCTCAGGCTTATATTAATCAATATTATGAAAGCTTTGATACTATCAGGAATATGGGTCTGGATGCTCTGATTGTTACAGGCGCTAATGTCGCCGGTCCGGAACTTTCACAGCAGCCCTTCTGGAACCCCTTAATTGAGGTATTTGACTGGGCATGGGAAAACGTAACGTCCACCCTGTGCTCCTGTCTGGCCACCCATGCGGTTATGGAGTTTCGATATCAGCAGAAGCGAGTACATCAGGGGCATAAAATATGGGGTGTCTATCCGCACCATATTGTTGATAAAAGCCACCCGCTTATTAACGATATCAACACCCGTTTTGATATACCGCACTCACGCTGGAATGCGGTATCCGCTCAACAATTTAAAGACAGCCGGTTAAAAATTCTGGTAGAATCAGACAGCGGTATGGTTCACCTGGCCACCAGTGAAGACGGCTTTCGTACTATTTTCTTTCAGGGTCATCCCGAATACGATACCATCTCTTTATTAAAAGAATATAAACGCGAGGTACTGCGTTATCAGCAGGGTGAAATCTCTGTCTATCCGCCCTTTCCTGAAAATTATCTAGGCACTTTTGCCAAAGCCATTCTTAATGAATACCGTTACAGAACACTGCAGGCTATGGAAAAAAATACCGAATTACCAGAGTTTCCGGAAAAACTAATTCACAACACCATTGACAATACCTGGCACGATACAGCCGTAGAAGTGGTCGGCAACTGGATGGGACTGATTTATCAGCTGACCCATAAGGAACGGCATCTGCCCTTTATGGACGGTGTTGATCCTGATAATCCGCTTAATTTATAAATGTTATTATTCTCCCGGATTATAATTCGCCTTACCCAGGTCAGTGTACTAATATTATTTTCATACGTCTCAACGCTCCATGCCGCCCCTTTAAAAATTGCCGTAGCCAGTAACTTTTCAACCCCGCTTAAATACCTTGCACAGCAATTTGAAAGGCAAAACCAGCAAAAAATTCTGGTTATCAGTGGTTCCAGCGGTAAACTCTATGCCCAGATCATTAATGGTGCCCCCTATGATGCCTTTTTTTCTGCAGATAAAAAACGTCCACAATTACTGGAACAGCAGGGGCATACTGTAGCAGACAGCCGCTTTACCTACGCCTATGGCCAACTCATCCTCTGGAGCCCAGCTCCTGATCTCATTAACCACAGCAGTGACGTTCTGTTTAGCAGACAGTTCAGACATATAGCCATGGCCAATCCCCGTCTGGCACCTTATGGTCGTGCCGCACAGGAAGTACTGGAAGCTCTGGATTTATGGCAGGCGCTTAAATCCCGAACCATAAGAGGAGAAAATATTGCCCAGACCTGGCAGTTTGTTAACAGCGGTAATGCACCACTGGGTTTTGTGGCCCGTTCACAGGTTTTTCATCCTGCTCACAAAGCCCGGGGATCATGGTGGAGCGTACCGGAAAAATACTATTCACCCATAGAACAGCAGGCAGTACAGTTAACGGATAATAAAGCCGTTAAATCATTTCTTGTCTGGATACAGTCTCCTGCTGCTATGGAAATCATCCGCTCTTTTGGTTATGGTACACCTGATGCTCAATGAACATGATTTAAGTGCCCTGTTTATTACTCTGAAACTGGCCAGCCTGTCCACTCTGTTGTTGCTAATTATCGGTACTCCCATTGCCTGGTGGCTGGCACGCAGCCAGTGGCGTTTTAAATTTCTGGCTGAAGCTATTATTGCTTTGCCCCTGGTACTCCCGCCTACCGTACTGGGCTTTTATCTGCTCATTGCTCTTGGTCCTAACGGGCCGGTTGGAGGACTGTCTCAATGGCTGGGGGGGCAACCTCTTGCTTTTACTTTTACTGGTCTGGTCATAGGCTCAGTATTTTATTCCATGCCCTTTGTTGTTCAGCCCCTGCAAAGTGCTTTTTCCGCTATTGGCAAGCGTCCCCTTGAAGTGGCAGCCACATTAAGAGCCGGGCCGGTGGATCGTTTTTTTACGGTGGCCGTACCGCTGGCTCAGTCCGGTTTTCTGACCGCTGCCGTATTGGGTTTTGCTCATACTATTGGGGAGTTTGGTGTTGTACTTATGATAGGCGGCAATATTCCCGACGAAACCCAGGTATTATCCATTGCCATTTATGATCATGTCGAATCCATGGAATATGCTCAGGCACACTGGCTATCTGCCGGACTGCTGCTGTTATCTTTTATTATGCTGCTTGGCGTTTATAGTCTTAACCGGCGTTTTTCAGCTTTAGTGAGAAATTAACCTATGAGCATTAAAGCCCGTTTTAATCTGCAGCATGATAATTTTGTACTGGATATTGATACTGAAATGCCATCCCAGGGCGTTACGGCCATATTTGGTGATTCAGGCTGCGGTAAAACCACTTTACTAAGAAGTATTGCCGGGCTGGAACGCTGTCAGCAGGGATTTCTACAGATTAACGATACCATCTGGCAGGATAATACACTTTTTGTTCCCACAGAAAAACGCAGTATCGGCTATGTCTTTCAGGAGGCCAGCCTGTTTGACCATCTTAATGTATTACAAAATATACAGTACGGCTGCTCCAGGGTTCCTGACAGGGAACGCAGCATTAAACTGGAACAGGCTATTGAACTGCTGGCACTTACTCCTCTTCTTAAACGAAATACTGCTCAGCTATCCGGCGGTGAACGTCAACGGGTCGCCATAGCCAGGGCACTGGCCAGCAGCCCAAAAATTCTGCTCATGGATGAACCCCTGTCAGCACTGGATTTAAAGCGAAAACATGAAATCATGCCTTTTCTTGAATCCCTGCATGATAAGCTGAATATTCCCATTCTTTATGTCAGCCATGCACCGGGAGAAATTGCCCGTCTGGCGGATCATTTACTGCTGATGGAAGAGGGAAAAATTCGCGCTTCCGGCTCACTGGATACCATGCTGACCCGACTGGATCTGTCCCTGGCCCACGGTGACCGGGCTGCGGCATTAATACATGCCAATGTAGCAGAACACGATAAAACATTTAATGTCACCTACCTGGATTTTCCAGGCGGCCGTTTTACCGTTGCCCATAAAGACTTACCCATTAATCATCCGGTTCGTTTAAGAGTTATTGCCAGAGATGTCAGTATTACCCTTGAACATCAAAGCAATACCAGCATTCTGAATATTTTTCCAGCCGTGGTTGATACCATGACGCCAGAAGGCAATGCCCAGGTCGTTGTACGCCTGCTACTCAATAACATTCCCATCCTGTCCCGAATTACCCAAAAATCAGCTTCTCTGCTGACATTAGAAACGGGTAAAAAAGTTTTCGCTCAGGTTAAAACCGTCGCCCTGTTAAGCTGAGTCATATAATTTATATTCATTTTCAATTCAGTTTTAATTAATATTGGTTTAATTGTGGTTTGTTATGCTTATCCATATTAACAATTCATAAATAACAACCCATAAGGCAATAACCATGAATACAACGTCATCTAAAGAAGTAAAAGTATGGGATATTCTGATTAGAATATTTCACTGGACTCTGGTGATCAGCTTTTTTACTGCTTATTTAACAGAAGATGATTTTCTGGATATCCATAGATATGCCGGATACCTGATAACCGGCTTGCTGGTTTTTCGATTAATATGGGGGTTTATTGGTTCCAGGTACGCACGATTCAGTAATTTTGTTTATTCATTTGCAGCTATTAAGGACTATCTCAAATCGCTGTTAACCACCCACCCAAAACACTACCTGGGTCATAACCCAGCCGGAGGCTTTATGATTATATTGCTTCTGGTCAGCCTTAGTTTTACAGTAAGTACCGGAATAGTTATGGATCTTGAACCTGAACCCGGCAATGCAATACAACAGCAATATACTTCTGAACATGATGACGACAACGATGAATATGAAAGCGCAACACATGAAGTAATGGAGGAAATACATGAATTTTTTGCCAACCTGACCCTGTTACTGGTATTTATTCATATAGCCGGGGTTATTGTCAGCAGTAAGCTGCATAATGAAAATCTGGTGCGAGCCATGATAACCGGTAAAAAAATTCAGAAGAATTAATGACGACTCTTTTCTGTACGCCTGTTTCTTACCAGTAGAACTTAATTCTCAGGAATCATGGGTAGATTCTCTAACTGTTCCGGAGTAGGCGGAGTATTTATGGGTTTGTCAAAAGACCTGAACTTTAAACTGGTACGCAATTTTTTGATGCGTTCTTTTTCTGTTGAAAGATTATGGGTCAGGAACAGAATATAAGCGTCAGCTTTGTCATTCTGATGAATTGCAATAAGCATGGCTTGCTGATATCGCTTGCTGATACCAGGAGACAGATCAAACACACCAACAGATGCCCAACCCGCTCTGTATTCCTTTCTGGCTTCTTCAGGTGTATAACTACGGCTGATAACATCATGATTTATGGCCATGGTTTCAGTCAGGGTACGGAATAACATATTAAATAAATCATTGGGTAAAGGCGCCGCATTATGAGGATCATCATAATCGATTTCAATTCGACTTAAAGGGCGTATGGCATATTGTATCTCAATCTGGCCATCTTCTGAGACATAACGGGCCTCATATGGCATAACATATGCGGGCTCAACAGGTAAAGCTTTAAATCCTTCCGGAGCCTGGAATTCCAGCCCGCCTTCCGTCAACAATTGCTGGAAAGTGACATCTTTTGCAAAAACTACAGCACTTATTCCCATGCACAGCAACAAAACGGCAATAACAGCTCCAGACCTCATAATTGTTTACCGCCCTTACCGGCTTGTGCTTCCTGCTTATTCCAGGCTTTAAGCAACTCTTTTCCTGCCTGTTTCCAGGATGCTTCACCTGCCAGCTCTATGAAATGTTTGATATCAGCCCTTGCTTTAGCTTTCTCACCCAGAGCCCAGCGCATGGAACCACGATTAAACCATGGAGCCGGTAATTGAGGCTCAACCTTTATACAATGTGAAAAATCTTCCAGAGCTTCTTTCTCCCGCCCCAGATTAGCGAGAAGACTGCCTCGGTTGAAAAGTGCAGGTACCAGATCTGGAGACAGTGCTACAGCCCTGTTTAAATCATCAAGCGCCTCTTTCTTACGCCCAAAACGTAAATATAATTGAGCCCGGGTTACTCGATACAGGGCATTATCTGGCTCCAGCTTAACAGCCTGCTCCATATCAGACAGAGCCCCTTTTATGTCCTGCTGTTCAAGCTCAAGACTGGCGCGCATATTAAACAAATCGGCATGATGCGGGTATTTAGCCAGAGCCTGATTAAGCACCGCCATGGCCTGAGGCTTTCGACCAGCCGCCCAGTGCTGCGCTGCAACCTGAATATGCTGCTCCGGTGTCAGTTCAGCATGGGGATTAGGCCCACGGTGCAGAGCTGAAGCCCTTCCTTCATCCAGTGGATCAATATGCATCGGCATAGCTGCCTTTGAAATATCAATCCCGGGTTTGGGCTCATCAGCTGCACCAACATTTTCATTTACAGCAATTGCATTACTTAGTACAAAAATCAGGGAAACGGTAACTTTAGTTGTGAGTTTCACAATAACTATTCTCCAGATCAGAAACAAAAAAAGAAGCCACCATTATAAAATGATGACTTCCTTTAAATCAGCCACCCCTGCCAGGGTGACCAGGCTCTTACTTGCCTTTAGACTCGCCGTAGGTTTTAAGCATTTTATTCAGCATCTCGATATGTTCCTTATCAGTCAGCTGTCCAGGTGTAGAAACCCTGGCCCAGAGCTCGGCGTTGGTCATTTCCCGATGGCAACCCATGCACAGGCCTGTACGATCCATGGCATCACGCATTTCCCTGGGCAGGGCTTGGGAAAGTGGCCAGTGAGTGCCCACAGTCTGCACCTGCTGATCATCTTTAATGATGGTTGACCAGTCAAAATCAAGATCCCTGATTTTTGAAACCTGAATCTTGTAATTACCAGGTTTGGGTATGGGCTTGCCATTTTTCTGGTCGATCAGATCTTCTACAATGTCTTCGACATAGCGTGTCTGGAAGACACCACCGGCTATACCGTATCCCATCGCTTTAGGATTATTATGACAGGACTCACAGGTACGAGCTTTACGTTGTACAGAGTGAGGCTGTACCGGTGCCATATCGATGGCCAGTGGAGTTCGCTTCTGCCCCAGTTCTTTACGCTCATCTTCTGACTTTGCTATCTCATTCAGTGCAATGGTCTTGTTATTACGGTCAATAACGGTATAGACCACCTGACAACCGGGCATCAGTGGGGTAACACGGCCTTCACCATTAATACCCAGTACAGGATCTTCCCAGCGCAGATAGGAGCGGGTTTCAAAGACCTTGCCGGGGCTTTGGATACCTTTGGTTCCTAATGGGGACTCGGCAGTTGAACCGTCAGGATTACGCTTGCTGCCTGATGCAATCCAGTCAGTATCATGATAAGGATTGCCTTTCTTGTCCTTGCCATAATTAACCTGAACATGACAACCATAACATTGTGGTACCCAGGAAGCATGACAGGCATAGCACTCCAGACTGTCATTATGTTTTTTCACCTTACTCATGGCGACCATGGAGTCCTGATTCTTCCAGCTATTATCCAGTTTGATCTGCTTGAGTATGGGCACGTCAAAATCATTACCTGTGGCAGAGTGTAAAACTACTTTCCTGCCTTTTTTAACCACATTGCCAAATGGATTACCGCGTGTGGTTTTCAGATAACCTTCACCTTTATCATAGACAGTGGCAAATGTTGCAGTTTCCTTCAGTAGTTTATCTGACAGACCACGAGATTTAGATTTACTCAGATCTTTCTTAAACTCTTCACCATAACCCAGGGGCAGTTCCCAGGGGAACTTCTCAGGAGTACCGTGGCAGTCCTGACATTCAATTTCAACCTGTGCCAGTGTAGTTCCGGGCAGGTTGCCATCGCCATGCATATCGATGGTGGTGTGACAATCCTGACAGAGCATACCGCCTTTTGGATTGCCGGGACGGCTCTGATTGTACTGGTGATGTAAATCATCAGCGATAAACAGGTACTTTTTAGTATGCAGCTTGGGCTGTTTCATACCCTTTTCATTCCAGGGTGAACCATAAGGAAATTCCATCAGACCCTGGTAGGTCACACCGATCCGCTTACCACGGTTGTGACAGTGATTACAGGTTTCAACTGGAATACCAGAATATTCTGCATGAGAAGTTTTCACCACAGACTTACGGGTAGCCTGAATCTGGTGAGTTAACATGTGTCCTTTTTGTTTCTTGTCGATGGTCGGATCATTACCTTCGTACAGGCCCTCGGTACCATAAGGAATATGACAGGAAGAACAACCCTGACCTCGATAATCACCCCGTTTTTCTCGTCCCTTAACAGTAACGTGACAACGTTGACATTGCTGCCGCTGATAGGTAAAACCAGCCAGCTTGGGGTCTTTCTCAATTTCAGCCACTGATGGCTGAGGGATCTGTTTTAATTCAGTAGGAAACTGTTCTTTATGTGCGGCCATCATATCTTTCATATAGGCCTTGTATTCGTCTGTACCGACAGTAGGAACCGGACCATCACCATCTTTAACGGCATAGTTACCCCAGGGCACCTTGTGGTTCTGCACTTCTTTAATACCCCAGGTATGCAGATTACCCTGGATCTTGCCGGCTTCAGTATTCATCAAAGCCTTTTCCAGACGATCAGGATAACCCTGGTGACAGGCAGCCTGACCACAGGTGAACCTGTTAATATCCATGGCACCAGGATCAGGATAAAAGGCCTGCGGGCCTTTTGCTGCAGCCAGTTTTTTTGGTGCTCCCTTATGGGCAATCATCTTATTTTTGGTTTCTTTAGGATCACCACCATGACAGATAACACAGCCCTCAGAATCGCCATAAGACTGCCCGAAGCCTTTTATCATAGACATCATGGCACTCTTGTCATCACGAATATGTTCAATCCCCTTGTGACATGCAATACATCCTGACTCAGCAGCGGCTGTGGAAGAAATAAAATTAAGCATTCCTCCCAGCAATAACAGCAGACCGGTACTAAATCTGCTTACTTTGTTTTTGTTCATGACAGTAATCCTTTTTATAAACCAGACCCATGCGTTTAATATTCAGCATTTAACCATAAGAATATTATGGACATTATAGATTAACCAGAAAAAAAATAACCCGTTAAATTTTGATCCAGGTCATAAACATAAGAAATTAATTATAAAATTTAAAAAAATACGGAACTTTCTATAATGTGCAATTTCTGGTAATTTTTGTTATAGTTTAATAACCAAGCTCTTTAATTGGTTATTAAACTAGTTTTTAGTAACAATAAATAATCGTTCGTTTAGCAGGAATTTCAATCTCATGAGTACCAGAATTTATCATAACCCACGTTGTTCCAAGTCCAGACAAACTCTGCAGCTTTTAAAAGATAAAGGTGTTGAGCCTGAAATTATTGAGTATCTGAAAACACCCCCTACTGAACAGGAACTAAAAGAAGTTTTAAACCTGCTGGATATGAAACCTCGGGATCTAATGCGTAAAAAAGAAGCGGAATATAAAGCCAACAACCTGGACGATGATTCACTAAGCGATGAAGAATTAATTGCAGCTATGGTCAAATTTCCCAAACTGATTGAGCGTCCTATTGTAATCACTGAAGACAAAAAAGCAGCCCTGGGACGTCCGCCGGAAAGTGTACTGGATATTATTGCTTAATTGCATATTACCCGGCTGCCCAGGCAGAAGCATGGGAACCGGGTAAACCATTTAGAACCTATAAGCGATGAGACTATGAATACAGAAGCCACTTTAAACCAGAACAACACAACACCTGCAGATCAAAAACAGACCATGGCTGCCATTATTTCTGAAACCCTGTTTCTGGCTAATTTACTGCTGATCCCGGTAATACCTTTTTTAATACTGTTTTCCATGTATCAGAAACACAAACACAATCCCGATTCCCTGGCATTTAACCATATTCGGCAGAATTTTATTGCCAGTATCTGGGCGGGTATTTTTATTGTCTGTGTGGCCGGAACTTTTTACTTTTTAAGCGATATCAGTGAAGCGGCCACCTGGACCATTATTATTACCTATATGACCTGTGTTCACAGCGTGTTTGTTATGTACGGGATTTACGGATTGTCCAAGGCAATGGGCGGCTATAAGGTCAAGTTTCCATTGATTGGAAAATCCTAACCCTGCACATTACAGAAAATCCAGAATTTCCTGCTCAATATTTTCCTTGTCAATCACGGTTTTCTGGGCAATTTTTTTGGCAAATAAATCACTGATAATGGCAGGAATTTCAATACCCGCTTCCCTGGCTATGGCTTTTAATGCCTGCTCATCACTGGTGCCCTGTTCACCGGTTAAGGCATTGGCAATAGTAGGTGAAAATTTGGTCCATTCCGCAGTTGAATAGGCAATGGTTTTCAGTGCTTTATCCCGGCAGGTATCATAGGCCTTAAAACAGGTAGCGGTATGGGGATCCATTAAATAGCCCTGGGCAAAAGCCTCTTTAATATACTGTTTACCTTCTTCGTCTTCACAGAAATCTGCTGCAAAGATGGCCTGCAACTGTTCAAGTTCTGCTTCGGTCAGCTCATAATGGTTATCATTATCCAGCTGGAACATCAACTCTTTGGTACGTTCTGCACCATACAGATCATACAGCACCCGTTCCACATTGGAGGATTTTAAAATATCCATAGCCGGCGAACTGGTGGAGACCACCGACATATGTCTCAGATCATATTTACCTTCCTGAATTAAATGGGTCAAGACATTGTTTTTATTGGAGGCAATTAAAATCTTTTCTACAGGCAGTCCCATTTTCATGGCGTAATAACCGCCCAGAGCATTGCCAAAATTACCGCTGGGTACGTCCAGATAAACTTTATCACCGTACTCAATAGCACCGATTCTGACCAGTTCCAGATAACTATAAATATGATAAATAAGCTGAAAAATAATACGCCCGAAATTGACCGAATTGGCTGCGGACAGGTGAATGTTTTTTTCTTTTAGGCGGGCTTTAAAACTGGCAGAACCCAGCAGACGTTTTAATGCCGTCTGGGCATCGTCAAAATCACCGTGAATACCGATTACTTTCAGATTTGGTGCATCTTCGGTCACCATCTGCAGTCTCTGAACATCTGAAGTGCCGCCGTCAGGATACAGGCAGGCCACCTGCACATTAGCCCGGTTTTTAAAGGTTTCCAGTGCCGCCGGGCCGGTATCACCGCTGGTGGCCGCCATAATCAGATAGTTTTCATTGCGTTTCTGCGCCAGTGAGGACAGCACTACCCCGAAAGGCTGCAGCGCCATATCCTTAAACGCACGGGTAGGGCCATGATACAATTCACTGACGTACAGATCATCTTTTACCTTAACCAGCGGTACGGGATTTTGCGGATCATCAAAATTATCATATAAAGCCAGAGCTTCATCAATAACTTTTGTTTCTATATCAATTTCAAAGGCATCCAGCACGGCTTTAGCCAGTGTTTTATAGGAAGAATTAACATGCTTCTGTAAAAAACTGTCGCCCAGTTCCGGCAGTTTCTCGGGAACATAGATACCGCCATAAGAGGCAATAGGAGCCAGAATAGCCTGGGAAAAAGACACCTGTATGGGATGTTCGCCGTCATTACCGCGGGTTTCAATAAAATTCATAGTTAGCAGAACCTGAGTCTTGATTAAAAATCTTTAAAATTAAGAGGGCTAATTATAGCGTTTCAGACAAATAAATTCTCATAATTTTTATAATTCAGATATAATTATGCGTCTTTTTTTACACTAACTTTTTACTTACACCAACCACCAAAACTAAATGGATAATCTATACTCTCCGCTGTCTCCTGAATTTATAGCCAAAACCGGTATGAAAAGCTATTGGGGCAGGCTGTACGGCAGCGCCCTCAGCCTGGCGATTGCCCGTCTGGCTGAGCAGTCCGGTCAGTTTATTACCCTGATCACATCCGACATGCCCTCAGCTTCAAAGCTGAAATATGAATTGTCTTTTTTTGTCAGTGATAAGGAACTGGAAATACTGACCCTGCCGGACTGGGAAACCCTGCCTTATGACATGTTTTCCCCGCATCAGGACATTATTTCTGAACGCCTGTCTACGCTGTACCACCTGCCCCGTTTAAAACAGGGTATTTTAATACTGCCCTTAAGTACCCTGATGCACCGGCTTATGCCGCTGGATTATATTAACAATAATACCCTGCTGCTGAGCAGGGGCATGACCCTGGATATAGGCGAGTTTCGGCGGGATCTGGAAAAGCGCGGTTATCAATGTGTCAATAATGTTTATGAACACGGCGAGTTTGCGGTTCGGGGCAGTATTATCGACCTGTTCCCCATGGGCAGCCCGGTACCCTACCGGCTGGATCTGTTTGACGATGAAATAGAAACCATTAAAACCTTTGATATTGAAACCCAGCGTTCCATACAGGATATTGAACGTATCAATATGATGCCGGCACGAGAGTTTCCGCTGGACAAGGAAAGTATTGAACTGTTCAGAGAACAGTACCGCAATACCCTGGGCGGTGATTTAACCCAGAGCACGATTTATAATGAAGTCGGCCAGGGCATATCCCCGGCCGGTATAGAATATTACCTGCCGCTTTTTTTTAAGCAGACCACCACCCTGTTTGACTTTCTTCCGCAGCAGTCTGTCATTATTAATTTTGCCGATCTGGAAACCGTCACAGACAGCTTTATCCATGAAACCGAACAGCGTTATGAACAATACCGGCATAATACCGCCCGTCCGGTGCTGGAACCCAGGCAGCTTTTTCTGAAAACCGATGAGCTGTTTGCACACTTTAAAAATTACCCCAGAATCATTGTCCAGTCTTTTGAGTTTCCACCCAAAGCCGGTGTCTTTAATTTTAATAGTGAAAAGCCGCCGGCTTTAACCATTAATACCCAGAAAGACAACCCTCTGGAGCAATTACAGCAGTTTCTTGATACCGCCAGAGAACAGAAGCAGAAAGTTCTGTTCTGTACGGAAACCGCCGGACGGCGTGAAACCCTGCTGGAGTTATTAAAACCTTACAAGATTTATCCAAAAACTCTGCCCGGCTGGTCAGACTTTTTAAGCACTAAGAAAAGCCCGGCAGTCTGCACAGCGCCACTGGATGAAGGCCTGTTACTGCCTGATATTGCCGTTATTAGCGAGTCCCAGCTTTACGGTCAGCAGGTTATGCAGCGGCGCCGCCGTAAGTCACGAACTCAGGACAGTGATGCCATTATCAATACTCTGGCAGAGCTGGAGATTGGTTCCCCGGTTGTTCATGAAGACAATGGTGTGGGTCGCTATCTGGGCATGAAAACCCTGACAGTGAATGATGAAACCGCTGAATTTCTGGAACTGGAATACGCCGGAGGAGATAAGCTTTATGTACCAGTAGCCTCTCTGCATTTAATCAGCCGCTATACCGGTTCCAATCCTGATACTGCACCGCTACATAAACTGGGCAGCGGGCAATGGGAAAAAGCCAAACGCAAGGCTCGGGAAAAAATTCGGGATGTGGCCGCCGAACTGCTGGAAATTTATGCCGAACGTGAAGCCCAGCAGGGTTTTGCCTATCGTTATAATGAACAGGATTACCTGGCTTTTGCCAGTAGTTTCCCCTTTGAGGAAACCCCGGATCAGCAGGAAGCCATTGATAATGTGATAGCCGACATGACTGGCCCGCGGCCTATGGACAGGCTGGTATGCGGTGATGTGGGGTTTGGCAAAACTGAAGTGGCCATGCGGGCGGCCTTTATTGCTGTTTCCGGCGGTAAACAGGTGGCTATTCTGGTACCGACCACCCTGCTCAGTCAGCAACATACAGAAAATTTTCAGAACCGTTTTGCCGAATGGCCAATTAAGATTGCCGGTATATCCCGTTTTCAGTCTAAAAAAGAACAGGAAACTATTTTAAAGGGTATTGCAGACGGCACAATTGACATTGTCATCGGTACTCATAAACTGCTGCAGGAAAATATTAAATACAAAGAACTGGGGCTGGTTATTATTGACGAAGAACACCGCTTTGGTGTCCGCCAAAAAGAACGCTTTAAGAAACTGCGCAGTAAGGTGGATATTCTGACCCTGACCGCCACCCCGATCCCCCGTACTTTAAATATGTCTTTATCCGGTATCCGGGACTTTTCCATTATTGCTACCCCGCCGGCACGACGGCTGTCCATTAAAACCTTTGTACAAAAATGGAATAACGACATCATCCGTGAAGCCTGTCAGCGGGAAATTATGCGCGGCGGCCAGGTATTTGTGCTGCATAATAATGTGCAAACCATTGAGAAAAAAGCCCGGGAACTGTCTGAATTATTACCCGATGCCAAAATTGATATTGCCCACGGCCAGATGCGGGAAAAAGAGCTGGAACAGATCATGAGTGATTTTTATCACCAGCGCTTTAATATTCTGGTCTGTACCACCATTATTGAAACCGGCATTGATATCCCGACGGCCAATACCATTATTATTGAACGGGCGGATCGTTTTGGATTGGCACAGCTTTATCAGTTAAGAGGCCGGGTAGGACGTTCACACCATAAAGCCTATGCCTATTTAACGGTACCGGACAAAAAACTGATGACCGCCGATGCCATTAAGCGTCTGGAAGCCATTGAGTCCATAGAAGATTTAGGGGCCGGTTTTACTCTGGCCACCCATGATCTGGAAATCCGCGGTTCCGGTGAGTTACTGGGAGAAGATCAAAGCGGTCAGATCCAGGAAATTGGTTTTACTCTGTATTCTGAGTTGCTGGAACGTGCTGTCAAATCCCTGAAAGAAGGCAGGGATCCGGATATAGAAACCTCAGCGCATCACGGCACCGAAGTGAATATGCATATTCCGGCACTAATCCCGGATGACTATCTGCCGGATATTCATACCCGTCTGGTTATGTACAAACGCATTGCCAATGCCCGTAATGCTATGGAATTAAAGGATATTCAGGTGGAAATGATCGACCGCTTCGGTCTGCTCACTGAACAGATCAATAATCTGTTTGCCATTACCTCTTTAAAACTCAAGGCCACACCGCTGGATATTATAAGTATTGATTTCAGCAACCAGGGCGGACGCATGGTTTTCAGTGAACAGCCCAATATCGATCCCATGAAAATCATTACTCTGATACAGACTCAGCCGAATCTGTATAAACTTGATGGCAATAGTAAATTACGCTTATTAAAGAAAGAAGATAATATTGAAAAGCAGTTTGATTATTTGAATACGTTACTGGATAGTTTTAGTTGATTGGTGAAAGCTTTATATCAAAGTACGCGGGCAAGGATATCATGATACTTTCTGTTTTTTCTCCAGAACCTCAATAATAAGCCTTTTGTAATAACTAAACGCCGTCCTGTAGGCGACACCAGTTCACACTCGTCTATAGTCTTATTACGCAGTGATTCCACAATATCCTCAAGAAAATGACTTTCAAACATTTTTAACCGTTCCAGCCATTGGAATAAATCTCGTTGTTCAATATCATCCATAAAATCACGGATAATAAAAATATGTCTGTTCTGTTCTGTAAAAGCCAGTGACTTAAGTTGCTCAGGTATGGGGGCAGACTCTGTTTTATAATGCTTTGCCAGACCTTTTACAAAATCCAGATCCGAATATAATTGAGTATTATTTAATTCCATATTATTTTCTGCCAGTTCTATGGGGCCATTGCCCCAGAACCAGACACTGTTTAATGCCGATTTACCCTGTTGCATACGCTGCTGATTGACCGGGCTCTGATGCAGTATCATCTGAAATTCATTCAACAGGTTTCGCCAGTAAGCACTGTCCTTTCCAGCAGGCAGAAACTGCTTTAGAGGTTTATTAAGAACTTTTTCCGGCGGAAAGGTATCCAGTTTAATGGGCTGCTCACAAACCAGATACCAGTGCTCAGGTGCCAGGGCGTAAAGCTGCCACTGGATGTCATCCTCAATAGTCTTATAAAAGGCATTAATCTCCTGTACCAGCTGGTCGGCTTCACCCTGCTCTATATTATTTAAATAAATTTTCCCCAGCAGTAACTGGTCCCTGTCCGGAAGCATCACACAGGGGTCCACCCGCATAATCCATTTTTGCTTTAAACGGGGATCTTCAATACTTTGATTTTCTGCCAGGCATAGTAAACTGGCTAAAGGCAAAGTGCTGTTGATTTCAGTTTGAGTCAGTTCGGAAATAATGGTGGAATAAAATCCATAAGGATGAGTATTTTCATGGGGTGGGACAGTCCACTGACCGCGCGAGAGAATTTTATTAAACAGCGGCAGTTCGGGCAGTTCCTGAGCAGGAAGCTGTTCAAGATAGGGTACCGGATCCAGCAGACCCGGTACTATAAACGTCAGACTTGCAGTCAAGATCTGTTCAGACTGGCTTTAATCGGCATTCAGATGTTCAAGACGAATGCGCACCACATCACCATCCACCACACCCAGTGCATGAATCTTGTCCAGGGCTTTATCCATATTACCTTCCACTGTGGTGTGGGTAATAATAATAATGGTGGCTTTATCCGTATCCGACTCATGTTCTTTCTGCAGCATGGAATCAATACTGATGCCGTTGTCTGCCAGAATACGGGTAATATTGGCCAGCACACCGGTTTCATCAGAAGCAGAGATACGCAGATAATAGGCGGTTTCTACTTCTTCAATGGGCAGTACCGGAATATCAGACAGCGATTCGGGCTGGAAGGCCAGATGAGGTACACGGTTTTCAGGATCAGAGGTTAAAACCCTGACTACATCGACAATATCCGCCACAACCGCAGAAGCAGTCGGTTCAGCACCGGCACCGGCACCATAATACAGGGTCGGTCCAACGGCATCACCCTTAACCAGTACGGCATTCATAACGCCGTCCACATTGGCAATCAGACGCTTTTTGGGGATCAAGGTGGGATGTACGCGCAGTTCAACGCCTTTTTCCGTACGTCGGGATACTCCCAGATGTTTAATGGTAAAGCCCAGTTCACTGGCATAATCCACATCCTGACGGGTGACTTTACTGATCCCCTCGGTAAAGGTTTTTTCAAACTGCAGTGGAATACCAAAAGCAATGGAAGCCAGAATGGTCAGTTTATGAGCCGCATCAATACCTTCCACATCAAAGGTGGGATCGGCTTCGGCATAACCCAGGCGCTGGGCTTCGGCCAGTACCGCCTCAAAATCACGGCCCTTGTCACGCATTTCAGTCAGGATAAAGTTGCCGGTACCGTTAATAATACCGGCCAGCCATTGAATATTATTACCCGCCAGACCTTCACGAATGGCTTTAATAATGGGTATACCGCCGGCTACCGCCGCTTCAAAAGCCACCATAACACCCTGCTTCTGTGCTGCAGAAAAAATCTCATTACCATGTTTGGCTATCAGGGCTTTATTGGCAGTAACGACATGTTTGCCATTGGCAATGGCCTTAAGCACCAGTTCCCGGGCCAGGGTATCACCGCCAATCAGTTCAACCACTATAGATACATCGGGATCGGTTACCACGTCCATGGGGCTTTCAGTTAACTGAATATCATCGGTCCTGCAGATACGGGGCTTGTTAATATCCCGCGCTGAAGCATGACTGATAACAATTCCACGACCGGCGCGACGGGAAATTTCTTCTGCATTACGCTGCAGAACATTGACCGTACCGCCACCCACTGTACCCAACCCTAACAGGCCAACCTTAACCGGTTCCAATAGATTCTCCAATTATTACTTTATTAAAAATATGATGTTAAACAGGGACGGTATTATATCAAGTGTAGTCTGAGAATATCAAAGTTTATTCTTTAGCTTGTTCTTTTACCTACTCCTTAACTTGCTGTTTAAAGATACCCACCTTATCTTTTTTAAACATTTCCCGGATCCCGCGCATGGCCTGACGGGTTCGGTGTTCATTTTCAATAAGGCTGAAACGCACGTGGTCATCGCCGTATTCACCAAAACCCACACCGGGAGATACAGCCACTTTAGCCTCAATCAGCAGTTTTTTGGAAAAATCCAGTGAACCCATGGCTTTATATTCTTCAGGGATTGGCGCCCAGACAAACATGGTGGCTTTGGGTTTTTCAACCTTCCAGCCTACGGATTCCAGCCCGTTACACAGGACATCGCGGCGGTCCTGGTACATTTGACGAATTTCCTCGACACAGTCCTGAGGACCGTCCAGGGCATGAATAGCCGCCACCTGAATAGGGGTAAACATACCGTAGTCCAGATAGGATTTAATACGGGTTAATGCCGCTACCAGCGTCGGATTACCGCACATAAAACCGACCCGCCAGCCGGGCATATTATAGCTTTTGGACAGGGAGTAAAATTCTACGGCAATATCTTTAGCGCCGGGTACCTGCAGTATAGAAGGTGCCTTATAGCCGTCAAATACAATTTCTGCATAGGCAATATCGTGCACCACCCAGATATTATGTTCACGGGCAATGTCCACCACTTTTTCAAAAAAGTCCAGTTCCACACACTGGGTCGTTGGGTTACCGGGAAAGTTAAGTACCAGCATTTTAGGTTTGGGCCAGGAATCCTTAATGGCTTTTTCCATTTCGGCAAAGAAGTCCACATCGGGTGTCATGGGCACATGGCGGATATCGGCGCCGGCAATAACAAAACCATAAGGGTGAATAGGATAGGAGGGATTAGGCACCAGTACCGCATCGCCCGGCCCGACGGTAGCCAGTGCCAGATGTGCCAGGCCCTCTTTGGAACCGATAGTCACAATGGCTTCTGACTCCGGATCCAGATCCACATCATAACTGCGTTTATACCAGTTGCAGATGGCCTTACGTAAACGGGGTACACCGCGGGACATGGAATAACGATGGGTATCATTACGCTGAGTCGCTTCCACCATTTTATCAACAATATGCTGAGGCGTCGGCTGATCGGGATTGCCCATACCAAAATCAATAATGTCTTCGCCCCGAGCCCGTGCTTTAGCTTTTAGTTCATTGACAATATTAAAAACATAGGGGGGTAAACGTTTTATTCGCTGAAAATCGTCGTTCAAAAAACTGGCCTCGGAAA
>JALUZF010000150.1 GCA_027012135.1 Gammaproteobacteria bacterium | reverse complement strand
AGCGTCATACCACGGATGGTATAAAACAGTATGGCGGCCATTAAACCGGAAACCGGCACTGTAATAACCCAGGCCGCCGCAATTCTGTACAGGTGAGAACGCTTAACCAGTTCAGTATTGTAGACACGTTTTAACTGTTTGCGTTCTTTCTTGTTTAAATGGGCCTTAGCAGATTTCATTTTCAGCTCATAAAGCATCTGGCGTTTCTGTTCCAGGTGGGCTTTTTTAAACTCCATTAAAAAGGCTTCCACTTCTTCCGGGTTGTCGCTTTCATGATGATGTTTGATTTCTTCAACCATCTGAACATAGCTGGCTTTCAGGTACTCACGTAAAAACCCCACACCAAAAATCCCGCCTACGGCAATATGGGTGGAACTGACCGGCAGACCTAACTGGGAAGCAATAATAACCGTAATTGAAGCGGCCATAGCAATACAGAAAGCGCGCATTTTATTCAGTTCAGTAATTTCAGTGCCCACGGTTTTAATGAGTTTGGGTCCGTATAAGGCCAGTCCAATAGCAATACCTATGGCGCCAATTAACATGACCCAGAGCGGTATGGGCGCCTTGGAGGCCATATTACCATGAGTGATCACTTCCGTAATGGCTGCCAGCGGTCCTACCGCATTGGCCACATCATTTGCGCCATGGGCAAAACTTAACAGGGCAGCAGAAAAAATAAGCGGTATGGTAAATAACGAATTAATACTGTCTTTATCATTATTTAAACGGTTAGCCGCTTTAACAATCAGCGGTTTAACCATAATAAATATGCCAATAGCAACTATAAGTCCAATACCCGTTGCCGTCATAAAGTCCACTTTCCAGAGTTTTTTCAGCCCCTTAAGAATAAGATAAGTGGAAAAAGCCCAGGCCATAATAGCCACCAGAATCGGAACCACTTTTCTGGCGGCCTGCAGCATATCCGCCTTGTAGGTAATAAATCGTTTAATCAGATAGAGAAAAGCCGCCGCTATTAAACCTCCCAGTACCGGTGAAATAACCCAGCTGGCAGCAATCGCCCCCATTTTATCCCAGTTGGCAATGCCCATACCACCGGCGGCAATACCGGCGCCCAGAACCCCGCCTACAATAGAATGGGTTGTAGATACAGGTGCCCCAAGGGCAGTCGCAATATTTAACCAGATGGCTCCGGCCAGCAGAGCCGCCATCATCATCCAGACAAAGGCATCACCATTAATCACACCGGCAGGATCAATAATCCCTTTTTTAATCGTACTGACCACATCACCGCCGGCAACAAGCGCCCCAGCGGCTTCAAAAGTGGCGGCAATTAAAATCGCTCCGGTCATGGTCAGGGCTTTGGAGCCTACTGCCGGGCCTACATTATTGGCGACATCATTGGCACCGATATTCATGGCCATATAGCCGCCAATCATAGCCGCTATAATTAAGAGGGTATGCGGACTGCCGTCCAGACTATTGGCAGAAATAGTATAGAGCATAATCCCCACAATAAAGAGCAGTGCAGTACCTATACGAAAAAGCTCCCGGCGTGAATGTCGGGTGGCATCATCTATATCATTAATATTTTTTAGTTCCATAATATTTCTGCTTTAAAATTTCAGGAAGAATGATTGTAATAAAACTGACATTAAAATGTAACAGAAGATTGAAAACAATAATTTATTTCATCTATTATTGATTTTTATCAAGTAATATCCCTGTGTTTTACAAGTGTATTTCGTAGACTGCCGCCTTGCATTCAGGTATAAAAAAGTTAAGAATGGCGACATTATTTGTTTTATGGAATCTTAAATGCTTTTTGGTCAGGACAGAAACCAGATCCGCCGTGTTTATTTTCAAAGCTGGGACAAGTTTAAACGCAGTCAACCCATGGAGCCCATGGAAACCCTGATTGCTGAACTGATTAGACTACACCCTGAATACCATGATTTTTTTGATGATATTGAGCAAAATCAGGAACAGGATTTTACCCCGGAAATGGGACAGACCAACCCGTTTCTGCATCTGGGCATGCATATTGCCATTCAGGAACAGATCAGCACCCAGAGACCGGCTGAAATAGTCAGTTTATACCAGTCTTTATGTCATAAAACCGGTGATCCTCATGAAGCAGAGCATCTGATTATGGATTGCCTGGGGGAAATGCTCTGGCAGGCACAAAGAAACCAGCAGGCTCCGGATGAAAAGGCTTACCTGGAATGTGTCAGAAAATTATTATAATTAAACCTAAAAAAATCAGTTGAACCTACTGCCCATGCAGTATGGTATCAACCACCATTGGAGAACACCCGCAATGAAAACAATGACAACGGCTTTAGGCCGGACTATTTTAGTTAGCACGTTATTACTCTTATCCCTCAATAGTCATGCTCAGAATGACAATACCCATTATTTCTGTATTTCCGATCAGGGTAAGCCACGCCATTGTGCAGCCGGGGATATTATTTTAATTAAGCCCACTATGATGCCCAGGGTCTGTGATTTCAGCAAGCAGATAAAGAGAATGCCCAAAGGGGAAGGCAAGGCAGAATATTTGTGCAGTTATACGGGAACGATTTTAGCTGTTAAGGAATTAAAAAGTCGGCTTGTGGCACCGCCGCGGGTGCCGGCACCGGCTGTTCAGGCGCCACCTAAACACTCCAATAAGATGTTTGAAAAGATGCCGTTTTTTAAGTAATCCCCCTCACCCCGGCCCTCTCCCGGAGGGAGAGGGAATTTACTGTTATGAATTGTTAATGCGTTTTTGAGCAGCTGTACGCAGACGCAGGGCATTCAGTTTAATAAAGCCTTCGGCATCTTTCTGGTTATAGGCACCTTCATCATCTTCAAAAGTGGCGATATTATCATCGTACAGACTATTAGTTTTAGAATCCCGGCCAACCACAATGACATTGCCCTTATAAAGCTTGACTCTGACCTGGCCATTAACCACTTCCTGAGAATTATCAATCAGGCTCTGCAGCATTTCACGCTCTGGAGACCACCAGTAACCGTTGTATATCAGGCTGGCATATTTAGGCATTAATTCATCCTTAAGGTGAGCCGCTTCTCTGTCCAGGGTAATGGATTCAATAGCACGATGGGCTTTAAGCATAATGGTACCCGCCGGCGTTTCATAACAGCCGCGGGCTTTCATACCCACATAGCGGTTTTCCACGATATCAGTCCTGCCAATTCCATTTTCACCGCCGACTTTATTGAGGTATTCCATAATGGTGGCAGGCGACATCTTTTCGCCATTAATAGCTACAATATCACCTTTGACATAATCAAATTCCAGGTAAGTCGGCTCATCCGGAGCTTTTTCCGGGGAAACGGTCCATAACCACATGGATTCTTCCGGCTCTGCCCAGGGATCTTCCAGAATACCGCCTTCATAGGAAATATGCAGCAGGTTGGCATCCATGGAATAGGGAGATTTTTTACCCTGTTTTTTCTCAATGGCAATACCATGTTCTTCGGCATAGGCCATTAATTTTTCGCGGGAATTGAGATCCCATTCACGCCATGGCGCAATGACTTTAATATCCGGTTTAAGAGCATAGGCACCCAGTTCAAAACGTACCTGGTCATTACCCTTGCCGGTAGCACCATGAGAAATCGCATCGGCACCGGTTTCATTAACAATTTCAATCAGGCGCTTAGAAATTAAGGGGCGGGCAATAGAGGTGCCTAACAGGTATTCACCTTCATAGATGGTATTAGCACGAAACATGGGGAATACAAAGTCACGGGCAAATTCTTCGCGCAGATCGTCAATATAAATTTCCTTAATGCCTGCCGCTTCTGCTTTGGCCCGTGCCGGTTCGACTTCTTCACCCTGACCGACATCTGCTGTAAAGGTGACGACTTCACAAGCGTATTCGTCTTTAAGCCATTTAAGAATAATGGAAGTATCCAGACCACCGGAATAGGCCAGGACCACTTTTTTTACATCAGACATCGAGAATTTCTCCCTTACTTGGTATTTAAAGCAAGGCATTATCCTGTAAATTGAGACAGATTTCTACTCTGGATTGACTGGGATTGATAAATAATGACAGCTCTGAACGCTGGTAATCGTTATTTTTTTAGTCCCTGCACCGCATTTTTATCAATTAAATGATCCAGGTTGATAAAATTAGGTGGTGGCGGCTCATCATCAATGGGCACGGACTCCTGTTCCGGGTTATCCTGCATATCCGGTTGTGCTGCAGCCGGATTATTATCTGATTGTTTATCCGGTGCTGGCTTTTTAAGCTCTGGCAGCTTGTTGAATATGGATTTTTCCCGCAGCAGGCGTCTGCGTTCTGCCTTGCGGGCTTTCTCTATGGCTTTCTGTTCTTCCGGTGTTGGCGGTGGTGTTTCCAGCAGCTGCACATCGGCCCGGCGGTTTTTTGAACGCCCCTGAGCCGTTTTATTGGAAAAGGTCGGTTCCCGTTCACCATGACTGACTGCATAGATCATGTCCCTTTTCGCCCCGACAGAGACTAAATATTTAACGACCGATTCAGAACGCCTTTCCGCCAGTTTGTCATTAAAACGGCGACGCCCCCTGGCATCAGCATGGGCATCAATGCGAATCTGCTTTATTCTGGGATTTATCTTTAGATAACGCAGCACATTGTCCAGATCCCGTTTGGAACGGGAAGTCAGTTCATCCTTATTGGTGGCAAAATACAATCTGAATTTTTTTATTCTTTCCAGATCAAAATCCATCAGGGACTGTTCACATTCCCGGTATTTAGCCAGTACCTTGCGAAAATGTATAGGAGAAAGCATGACGGCAATAATATCCCGTCCATCCGCCAGATCCCGGTAGATTATTACCGGGGACATGCCGTTTTCCAGTTGCTGGAACATTCTCGAAGAATAGGGATGATTGACCGTTAAGGGGTTATGGCCACTGCTAAAGTCCAGTTTGGCAATTTCAAACACGGTATCATCATGGCGCCAGGGCGGCGGCTCAGATTGCAGTATTACTCTGGCATCCTGCATCACCGGGGTATCACTATACAGGTCAAAACGCACTTCACGGCCCGATTGATGCGTAAACCTGCCTTCACCATAAAAAGGAATCTTCTGCCAGAGGGAACATTCATAGTTCTTTTTGCCATCCGTCTGCCAGTCTGCTTTGGCCATGCGCACGACATATTCACGTTCCAGGGCAAAAGCAGTAAACGCAGGCATAACCGCTAACATTACGAAAGCCAGCAGACTGAGCGTCAAAAAAAAGATAAGTTGTTGGGTTTTAAGCTTCATTAGATTTGAAAATGCAATATTTGCGCCAATAATACATTTCCGGTTAACGGGGAGAAATATAAAAAACCTGTATTTCCGGTGCCAGGCAAATTTTATCATTACAGCTCTGATAATGAAGTTGCACCGGCAGCAGATCCAGCATATTATCCTCTGCTGGTTTATTATCCATTCCAGACTGAGTTTTTACGGACTCAAGCTTCACTTTAATAATCACCTGCTCCTGGTACAGAGACAGTGGCTCATTACTGATGCTAAGTTTAACCCGTTCGCCTTCAGGATACTCTGCCTGCGCCAGTTTCCAGAACGGTTTAAACTTATTATCCAGTTTTACTGAGGTGGGCTGTAAGTCCTCATCCAGAGGGAAATGACTGTTAATATGCCAGTTTTTATCCAGTATGACTTTAAACTGCAGATCCAGTTGCGTATTGTCTGCAGATTTTATCCGCTGGTTCAGTTGCGGCTCTATACGCATATGCCCTCTAGCTGCATATAAAACAGCCCCCCTGTCTGAGCAGGCCAGTTCGCCGAAATTAAGTTTGTTCACCGCTGTCAGGAAATAAGCAAAGGCAGTGGGAGAGTTTTTTATGATCCCTGATACCGAGGCCACCAGGGCCATGGCTTTGATCTGATAATAATCATCCCCGGTGCGATAATATAATTGTGTCAGCATATCCAGGGCAACCGCATTGGCTGATGGGATGGCGCCGTCATACAAATCTTTGGGGCGGTTAAACAGAACAACCGGCTCTGATGATTGATTGTTGTCCGGGGAATTTTCAGCTGGCCCGGCACTTAAATAAAAGTTGCCGCTTTCCTTATCCCAGAACCCCTGTATCATTTTCAGGCTTAATTCCCTGGCACGGCTTAACCATTGTGCTTCCCCGGTGGCATCATAAAGGGCTATAAAAGCCTGTGCCAGCCAGGCATAATCGGCCTGGGTTGCCTTAACCGAAAGTCTGGCCTCAAGACTGGCCCTCCAGAGCTTACCTTCACGATAATGGGTCTGCCATAAAAACTCCGCTGCATTCTGTGCCGCCTGCAGATAACGGGGCTGTGCCAGTTGTGCTCCCGCTCTGGCCAGGGCGGTGATCATCATACCGTTCCAGGCAGTAATAATTTTTTTGTCTATGGCCGGAGCCATTCGGTGTCGGCGCTGTTGCTGTAATATGGATCTGATCCGATCCACATTCTGGTATAGCTGCCCGATATTGAGATGATGCTGACGGGCATAGTCCTCAATCGAAAGGGGCAGATGCAGTATATTTTCTCCCTGGCTTTGAGTATTTAAACCGCCTTCAGCAGCCGGTTCACTGAAATTGCCTTCCGGCGTAACCCCATAAAGAGCTACCGCCAGAGAGTACAGCCTGGGCGGCAGGTATTGTTTAAGTTCCGCTTCAGTCCAGAGAAAATACTGCCCTTCCCTGCCGTCACTGTCGGCATCACTGGCTGAATAAAAGCCGCCGGTTTTACTGTGCATATCCCGCAGCACATAGTCCAGGGTCTGGGTAACAATCCGCTGATCCTGGGTCTGCTGACTGATAGCATACATTTGCAGGTACACCATAGACAATAAGGCCTGGTTATAGAGCATTTTTTCAAAATGAGGTACCAGCCAAGCATTGTCCGTTGAGTAACGATGAAAACCGCCGCCGATTTGATCGTAAATCCCGCCCTGAGCCATCATGTCCAGGGTCAGCCTCAGGGCGTGATAAACTTCTTTATCCTGCTCTCTGATGGCGCTATCCAGCAGTAAAAAAAGATAGGTTTCATTGGGAAATTTTGGCGCCTGGGAAAAACCGCCCTGTAAATCATCAAAACGGTTCAGCAGACTGATCACGGCAATCTGGACCCGTTCTTTACCAATATGTTCAGCCTGCAGCATGCTTTGCTGACGGTCCTGTACTGCTGCACTGATCTTATCAGCCATTGTTCTTAATTGCGCTTCATCCTGCTGCCATAACTGTTCAGCCCGCTGCAGAACATCCAGAAAAGTCTCACGGGGCATATAAGTGCCCAGAAAGAACGGTTTGCCGTCGGGAGTTAATATTGCAGATAAAGGCCAGCCGCCGCTGCCGTTAAGCAGCATGGCGGCTGTCATATAAACTTTGTCCACATCGGGACGGCGTTCCCGGTCCACTTTTATGGCGATATAGTGTTTATTCAGATAGTCTGCCAGAGCTTTGTTATCAAAACTTTCCCGTTCCATTACATGACACCAGTGGCAGGTAGAATAACCTATGGACAGAAAAACCGGCTTATTTTCCTTTTTTGCGCGGGCAAAGGCCTCCGCTCCCCATGAGTACCAGTTAACGGGATTATGGGCATGCTGCAGCAGATAGGGGGATTGTTCAAGAATTAAACGATTGGTATAAACCGGGGTACCGTCTGGTTTAAGATGCTCAGTTCTGGGTCGATAATCCCTGCCCTTTGCCTGCAGGGACGTTTGCAGTTTTGCGTTTAAGGCCGTATCAATTTCAGTATCTGCCTGAAGCACAGTACTGCCAGCAAGAAGACAAAGGAAGGAACTGAGGAGAATTATCCTGTAAGAAAACCTGGAAAAGCCAACATAGTATAGCATTCGGGAACCATTTTCAGTTACATAATCTTATGCATAATATCGGACAATTTTTCCAGAGTAAAAGGTTTTTGTACAAATTCTAAAACACCATTGTCAAGCAGCTTCTGTATATCCCTGTCCATACCATAGCCGGAAGCAATAATAACCTTAACCTCCGGGTCCAGGGTCCTGAGGGCATAAAACACTTCTTTACCGCTCATCTGCGGCATCATCATATCCAGAACAACCAGGTCAACTTTAGCACCATGATCCCGGTAATAGTCTATAGCATCTGTACCATGCTCACAGGTCTGCACAGTATAATTATGTTCTTCAAACAGCACTTTTGTATAAGTCCTGATAATTTCTTCATCATCCACCAGCATAATATGGGTTTTACGGGAAGCAGTCTCAGTTTCATCTATTACTTCTTCTGCCTGCTCATAATGACATTTTGGGAAGTAAAGCGAAAAACAGCTGCCCATTCCTTCATCCGTTTCAACCGTAATTGCCCCGCCATGATTAATTAAAGTACCGTATACTGCAGCCAGCCCCATACCGGTGCCTTCACCATATGACTTGGTGGTAAAAAAGGGTTCAAACAGGCGGCGCTTAACTTCCTGGCTCATTCCCGTACCGGTATCACTGACATCAATTCGGATGTAGTCCCCAGGTTCAAGTGTTATGTTCTGTGCCTTGATCTGCTCATAATCAAGTTTGACATCCTGACTGGATATTTTTAACAGTCCGCCCTGCGGCATGGCATCTTTGGCATTTATCGCCAGGTTAAGCAGGCAGTTCTGTAACTGGGTTGGATCCCCTGCGGTACAGCACTGTCCGCTTTGAGTTACGGTTTCAATAATAATACGTTTATCCAGCATATGTTCAAGCATGACCACCACATCATGGATCACCCGGTTTAAATCTACCGATACCATCTGGTATTGTCCCTTACGGGCAAACGCCAGCAGTTTATTGGTCAGCTCTGATGACTGCTGGGCAATGGTGATGATTTTACGGGCATAATATTTAAGCTTGTCATCTTCAAGCTTGTACTCAAGAATTTCAGCAAAGCCCATTAAACCATGCAGCATATTATTAAAATCATGCGCCATCCCTCCGGCTAACTGACCAATAGCATCCATTTTATGCCGATGGCGTAGTTCGTCTTCAATCTCCCGCTGGCGGGTAATATCCGTACCAATACTCAGCACCCCGATAACATTATCTGAATCATCTTTAAGCACCTTATTAGTCCAGGTTATCCACATTCTTTTACCGGACCTGGTACAGTTTTCATTGGTATTGCTTTCATAGTCTTCCGGATGACGGCAGATTTCATCCATCAGCGGAGACAGATCCCGGCCGGTGGATTCGGTTTTCGGCACAATGGTATCCATTACATGTTTGCCGATGATTTCTTCTTCTGTATACTCAAAAATTTTCTGGGCAAACTCATTAAAATAAGTGATATAGCCTTTTTTATCCCAGCGCAGAATAATAGAATTAGCATTTTCAACCAGCTCCCGGTATTTTTCTTCACTTTTTCTCAGTGCTTTTTCCACTTCTACAAAGGGCGATACATCCACCAGGTACAGGGTAAAACTTTTGCCCGGTTGATCATGACCCGCATAGCAGGCAGGAAATGCTGTGACCGATATTACCCGTCCTGATTTACTTATCAGTGTCAGTTTCTGGGTTAACATATTCTGATCAGGCCTGCTTAAGGATTGTTGAGCCGTCGTCAGTTGTTCATTAGAAATACCAATTTTCTGTGCGTCAGCATTAATCACTTCATACTGAAAATATTCCAGTAATGAGAGTAAATCCGGGCTGATGCTGGTTACCTGAAACTGAGCCTGAGAGTCAGTAGAAATGGAAAGTGAATAGATTCTGGATTGCATGTAAAAAGTACTAATAAAGCCGGGACTTAAGGGCCTTACTCTCCTGTATATAATCCTAAATAAATCAGTTGAACCTACTGCGAATGTCCATAGCACTGAATCTACAAGGCTTTTCAGAACATTTTGACTTCACCCGTAGGGTAACTACGAAAAAGCCAAGATAACCTGCAAAACCTTATATCTCCAGCACTCTGATCATTCTCGCTACGATTCAACTGATTAATTTAGGATAATAGTTAAACTGAGGGTTATTGTAGATTATTTTGATATATATAAAAGCCACCGGCCGTTAAAAAGAATCTAAAACCCCTGTAATATGTAGGATTAAATTCACAAGCCCGAATAATTTATTTATACTCGTGTCTGCATCACAATTTACACTCCCTGTCTCAAATACAAAAACAAGAAAGGATCATATAATGGCAAATAACAATTTCCTTCCCATGCCCGATGAAAATGGTTTTTTTGGTGAATACGGCGGGCAGCAACTACCTCCGGAATTAAAAGCCATTATGGATGGTATTAATAAGGCCTATCTGGAGATTAAGGATACTGATGCCTTTAAAAATGAACTGGCGGATTTAATGACCCATTTTGTCGGCCGCCCCAGTCCTATATATCATGCCAGAAATCTAAGTAACAAGTGTGGTGGTGCACAGATTTATTTTAAACGTGAAGATTTGAACCACACCGGTGCTCATAAAATCAACCACTGCCTGGGTGAAGCCTTATTAGCCAAGCACATGGGCAAAACCAGAGTGCTGGCCGAAACCGGTGCCGGTCAGCATGGGGTGGCACTGGCCACCGCCTGCTCTCTGGTGGGTATCGACTGTGAAATCCATATGGGTGAAATTGATGTTGAGAAAGAACACCCTAATGTTATTCGTATGAAAATACTGGGCGCTAAACTGATCCCGGTCAGTCGCGGTACCCGGACACTAAAAGACGCCGTTGACAGCGCCTTTGAAGCCTACCTTCAGGATCCGGTTAATTCCCTGTATGCCATTGGTTCAGTCGTTGGTCCCCATCCCTTTCCCATGATGGTACGGGATTTTCAGTCTATTGTCGGTACCGAAGCCAGAGAACAGATTCAGGAAATGACCGGCACCCTGCCCGATTACCTGGTAGCCTGTGTCGGTGGCGGCAGTAATGCCATGGGATTATTTACTGCTTTTCTGGAAGACGATAATGTGCAGATGATTGGCGTGGAGCCTTCCGGTAAAGGTCTGGATACTCCGGAACACGCTGCCACCATGACCAAAGGCACACCCGGTGTTATTCACGGCTTTAGCTGCTACCTGCTGCAGGACAGCCAGGGTGAGCCCTTACCAGTATACTCCATTGCTTCCGGTCTTGATTATCCCGGTGTCGGCCCTCAACATTGTTACCTGAAGGATATTGAACGGGTACAGTACGAAACCGCAACCGATCAGGAATGCCTGGATGCCTTTATGGATCTGTCCCGTCATGAAGGCATTATCCCGGCGCTGGAAAGTGCCCATGCCGTGGCTCATGCCATGAAACTGGCTGCCTCCCTGTCCGAAGACAAAACAATCCTGGTTAATCTCAGTGGCCGGGGTGATAAGGACATTGATTTTGTGGCCAAAAAATTAAATCTGGAATAAATTTGCAACAGGAGAGAGAAAAACCATGCCGGAACCAGTAAGTGTCACCCTGTTTATTGCCTCTGGCTGTCCGCACTGTCCAAATGTACTGCAGGCATTATCAGAGTTAATAAAAGCCGGGGAAGTTGCCCAGCTACATGTCAGCAATATTGCCCTGGTTCCGGAGGAAGCTCAGAAACTGAATGTCCGTTCAGTCCCCTGGGTTAAAATCGGCCCGTTTGAATTAACCGGTGCCCAGAGTAAAAAAGACTTACAGCAATGGATTGCACGCCTGCAGTCAGACACCGGCATGCAGGATTATTTTTCTGAGCTGTTTACCAGTGGAGAAATGAAAAAAGTCCTGGCCATGGTAAAAAAAGAACCTGAGCTGCTTAAAATTTTCCCTAAAATGATGGCCGATGATGATACCCCGCTGGGTGCCAAAATCGGTATAGGGGCAATTTTTGAAGACCTGCAGGGAAGCGATGCCATTAAAACACTTATCCCGGACTTAACTGAGTTACTGAAATCAGAAAACCCGGCTGTAAGGAATGATGCTTGTTATTACCTTGGCCTTACAGAAAGCCCCGATGCCATACCAGCCATTCAGACATTAAGCCATGATAAAACGGAAGAAGTTCGTGAGACAGTTAAGGATGCACTGGAAATTATTTATAATGCTAATGATCTCTAAAGTCTGCACAGACAAAACAACCTTGTCTTTAATCAGGCACTGGCCAGTTTCTTAATTTCTGTATAATCGGTTTTACCGGTTCCAAGTAATGGAATTTTATCAATTGTTTTTATCTGTCTGGGGACATTAATTTCACCCACTTTCTGTTTTTTGGCAAAAACTGATAAGTCCTTTCTGTCAGCTTCCTGAAATGTTGTCAGCAGAATCAGCTGTTCTCCTTTAGCAGGATCAGGAATACTGACGACTGCATGTTCATGCTCCGGCCAGCATTGTTTAACCAGACTTTCCACCATAGACAGGGAAACCATTTCTCCACCGATTTTGGCAAAACGTTTTACCCTACCTTTAATAAAGACAAATCCCTCATCATTAATATCCACAATATCCCCGGTATCATACCAGCCGGAACCGTATTCTGATTCAGCCGGTTCCAGTACACCCGGATTTTCATGGCGCAGATAACCTGACATGACATTATCGCCTTTAATAAACAGCTGTCCGCCTTTTTCAATACCCGGCACGGGTTTAAGCTGATATTCAATACCCGGTAACAGCACACCGACACTGCCGGTCTGGTAATCAATAGGGGTATTCATGGAAATAACCGGGCTGGTTTCCGTAGCACCATAACCTTCCAGGATCCTTAAGCCAAATTTTTCAGCATAAACTTCCCGGGTTTCTTTCTGTACCGCTTCGGCTCCGGCACAGACATAACGGATACTGAAAAAATCATAATTATGAGCATATTTTGCATAACCTTTTAAAAAGGTATTGGTGCCAAACAGCATGGTGGCATTTATGTCATAGGCCACTTCCGGAATGATCCGATAGTGTAGTGGTGACGGGTATAAAAATACTTTCATGCCATTTAAAATGGCCACCAGAGTAGCCGTACTTAAACCAAAGGAATGAAACAATGGCAGGGCATTGAGGATAATATCATTTTTATTAAAATCAATTTTAGTGCCCAGCTGGTTCATATTGCTGATCAGGTTCTTATGCGATAAGACCACCCCTTTTGGAATACCTTCTGATCCGGAAGTAAATAAAATCACGGCAGGATCCTCTGCCCTGACTTCTGACCACTGACAGGAATAAACCAGTTTTGGAAAATGTCCGCAGGCCAGCCCGTATAGTTTATACTTCCAGTTAACCTGTTCACGCAGATCTTCCAGATAAATAATTTTAACCTTATCCTCTAACAGTTCAATTAAGTCTGCCATTTTTGCCAGACGAATAAAACGTCTTGAAGTATAGACGGTATTAATCTGCGCTGTTTCCAGTGCAGATAATACGCCCTTATAACCCACAGTATAATTAAGCATGGCGGGTACCCTGCCAATACTTTCCAGAGCCAGAAAGCTCAGTACTGTAGCATTGGTATTGGGCAGCAATAAGCCTACCGCATCTCCTGTATCGCTGTCTTTTTTCATTAACTGCGACAGAATACTGGTTTTAACCAGCAGCTGACGATAATTAAGAGGCGAACGTTCCACATCTTCAAGCACGTCTTTTCCGGCACCATGTACGGTTCGGGCTTCCAGCAGTTTGTCCATTAGCGAGATCCGGTTATTGCTGGTACGATAAATCATATCCACCATGATCTGTTTGAGTATTTTACCTGCGGCCATTCTTTTAGACCGCCCCTTAATACTTTCATCCAGAACAATTTTCTGCGGTGCTAAAATAGTCAGGCGGATTTTAGGAAACAGACGTCGGCGTTCAATGCCTTTTAAACGGGAAAAAACTGAATACTGTGCTCCGTCAATACGAACCGGTAACACCATGGCACCGGTTTTCAGCGCTATAAGCCCCGGCCCGTCATAAATTTTCATCAGAGTACCGGTTACGGTAATACGCCCTTCCGGAAAAATAACCGAGTGCTTGTCTTCATTGAGATCCTTAATAAAGGACTTTATAGACAGAGGGTTGACCGGATCCATGGGAAACAGACGGACAATTTTGCCAAAGGGCTTTATCCACCAGCGTTCAGCCATTTGAGTATTAATGGCAAAGGTCAGCTGGTCGGGCAGGAATACAGATAATAATACCGCATCCAGAAAGGAGGTATGATTGGCAACAATCATAACCCGTTTACCGGCCTGCCGGTAATGTTCAAGGCCTTCTATTTCTACCCGAAATAAAAGCTTTAAAAGCAGTGCGATAAATCTTTTAAGCCATTGCATAGCAATCTCCGGAATGATAAGTTACCCATAGATTAATTAAACATTGTTTAATTGTCAAGTTTTTATATTATTGCCGGAACATGGGAGCATAGGAAAGAGGAGCAAAAGCGAAACAGAAAGTTTCTAGATTATTTTTTTCGGGGGAGTTGCAGCATTAAAATCAATTTCGCCTTCTTCCTTAAAAGGAATACTCAACAGGCTGTTAGAGGGATAAATAGAGCCGCTAATTTGATAATGAAAGGCCTTAGGTTTGTTCTGCTGCATACCCTGTAACTGGCGGATAACACCAAAAATAGTGCTGGTAACATTGACGCTGACTATCCCTTCAGAAAAAGCCGGGATAGTGACCTTTTCATTACTGACACCAGAGGCAAAATCTTTACCATTAAGCTCAATATCAAAACTCATCCCATCAATACTGACCGCTTCCCTGCCCCTGTTCATCACCCGCAAACTGACCTGAAAACGCTGCTCCATCAACGTCGATTCCAGCATCCGCATAGATGAAATATTAACCTTAAACTGATCCGCCCGAGGCACAACAGACGCACAACCACTTAAAACCAGCAAAAAAAGAAAAACAGAGGAATATTTAAGAAACATTATAATAAGCCTGAAACTGTAAAAGAATTACTAACATAACTATTCAGTGTTCCTGACCGTGACTGTCTACAGGTACTCTATGTTACTTTAATTTATACTGAGTAGTTACTTACCAACAACTATAGCCCACCCAAACTTTAAACACAAAACAGTAACCAGGCTCTTGCTCTTGGCTCTTTCTGAACGCTCAGCGCTGAACGCTTAGCTCTTATCCCTCAATCCCCTGACTAGCCAGATATTCATCATAAGTCCCCTTAAAGTCCACAATCCCGTCATCGGTCATTTCCAGAATACGGGTTGCCAGTGAGGACACAAACTCCCGGTCATGACTGACAAAGATCAGAGTTCCCTGGTAAATATCCAGAGCCATATTCAGGGATTCAATGGATTCCATATCCATGTGGTTGGTCGGCTCATCCATAAACAGGATATTAGGTTTCTGCAGCATCAGCTTGCCATAAACCATACGCCCCTTTTCACCACCGGAAAGCACTTTAACCGACTTACCGGTATCATCCCGGGAAAACAGCAGGCGTCCCAGGATACCACGGATAACCTGATCATCGTCATTATCCTGCCCCCATTGTTCCATCCAGTCAAACAGGGTCATATCCGCTGCAAATTCATCATTATGTTCCTGGGGATAGTAGCCGATACTGGCATTTTCAGAAAACTTAACGGTACCGGTTTTGGGCTCCAGATCATGGATCAGGGTTCGCAGCAAGGTGGTTTTACCAATACCATTGGCACCGATAATAGCAATTCTTTCACCAACTTCCACCAGCATGTTCAGATTTTCAAACAGCAGTTCATCATAGCCGTTACTCAGGTTCTCGACCTCAAAGGCATTACGATACAGCTTTTTATCCTGTTCAAAACGGATAAAGGGATTTTTTCGTGAAGATACCTTAATATCATCCAGCTGGATTTTCTCCAGACGTTTACGGCGTGAGGTGGCCTGTCTGGCCTTGGAGGCATTGGCAGAAAAACGCTCAACAAATTTCTGCAGTTCCGCCATTTCGGTTTTTTTCTTCTCATTGGACTGCATCTGACGCTCACGAGCCTGGGTCGCTGCCAGCATATATTCATCGTAGTTACCGGGATAAATATTGATGGAACCATAATCCAGATCGGCCATATGGGTACAGACAGAGTTTAAAAAATGACGGTCATGAGAAATAATAATCATGGTGCAGTTACGTTCATTGAGCACCGTTTCCAGCCAGCGGATGGTATTAATATCCAGGTTATTGGTAGGTTCGTCCAGCAGCATAATGTCCGGATCAGAAAACAGTACCTGGGCCAGCAGTACCCTCAGTTTGAAGCCCGGCGCAATAGCCGACATGGGGCCGAAATGCTGCTCAACAGGAATGCCCACACCAATTAATAATTCTCCAGCCCTGGACTCAGCAGTATAACCATCCATTTCACCGTACTGCACTTCCAGATCCGCTACCCGCATACCGTCTTCTTCCGACATATCCGGATTGGCATAAATTCGGTCCCGTTCTGCCTTAACCTTCCACAGCTCTTCATGCCCCATAATGACGGTATCAATAACACTGTATTCTTCATAGGCAAACTGATCCTGACGCAGTTTACCCACTCTCTCTCCAGGGGTAGTGGTTACTGTACCGCTGGTAGCCTCCAGATCACCGCCCAGAATTTTCATAAAAGTGGATTTACCGCAGCCATTGGCACCGATTAAACCGTATCGATTACCATCGCTGAATTTAACGGAGACATTTTCAAATAAGGGTTTGGCACCAAACTGAATGGTAAGATTTGCTGTCGAGATCAAAATACTATTCCTGTTATTTTAAAGGCGGGCATACTGGAGGCGATATTATCCTGTATTAACTGCAAAAAATAAATAGACATATTGATAAAAGTACATTATTCTATTTACTAAAACAGGGCGGGAGCATACTTTTAATGATCCTCATTAAGACGCAAATACCGTATCCATTGACCGTACTCCTTGCTGAAGACGCCGTAAATCCGTCCATGGAGGCTTTTCGGCAGCGTCCCTGCTGCCGAAACTTCATCAAGAAGCACGGTCAATGGATACTCAGAGGGTATAAATTTCATGTTGAACATATTTTAAACAAAGTATGATCCGGCCCTGTTTACTAAAAGCTCTATAATTCCAGAAATACCTATAAGAGGATAGCATTATGCCCCGAGGCGGTAAACGTGCCGGTGCCGGCCGGCCCAAAGGAACAGGCAAATACGCAGAACCCACTAAAGCCATCCGTGTACCGGTAAGCATGGTGGACAAAATTCTGGAATACGCACATTCCGGTGGTTTCCAGCTTCCTTTGTATGGCGGTAAAGTTGCGGCTGGCTGCCCGGCACCCACCGATGACTATATTGAAGGCATGATGGATCTCAGTGAGCATCTGATCCATGATCCGGCCACCACTTTCTTTGTCCGTGTCACCGGCTATTCCATGATTAATGCCGGTATTCATCCGGATGATATCCTGGTAGTGGACCGCAGCCTCGAAGCCCGACATGGAAAAATTGTCATTGCGGCGGTTGATGGTGAACTGACCGTTAAACGTCTGTATAAAAAAGATAATAGGGTACGCCTGCTGCCTGAAAATGATGAATTTGAACCTATTGATATTGCGCCTGAGGAAACTCTGCATATCTGGGGCGTGGTCACTAATGTGATCCATGCTTTATAATTGCGCTGTAAATAACAACGAACCAGTGATAAAGTAAGCCTCTTTTTTCTTCACCAGGATTGTATTTTTCATGTGGTTTAAAAATTTAAAAATATACCGTTTCAGCAAACCTTTTACCCTGTCGCCTGAACAGCTGGAACAGCAGTTAGCAGATAAATCGTTTCAACCCTGTGCTTCTACTCAGCCCTCTTCTTACGGCTGGGTATCTCCCCTTAATCATCCCGATGCTGATCAAAACCAGCTGACTCACACCATTGGCCAGTACACCATGATCTGCAGTCGCCTGGAAGAACGGATATTGCCGGCCAGTGTCATTAATGATGCCTTAAACGACAGACTTGACAGCATACAGAGTGAAACAGGCCGGCGGCCGGTGGGTAAACATAAACAGAGTATTAAGGATGAGTTGATGCTGGAGCTGTTACCCAAAGCCTTTACCCGTTCAAAACGAAGCTATGCCTACCTGGACAGGGAGCAGCAATTAATTATTGTTGATGCTGCCAGCAGCAATAAGGCTGAAGAACTGATTGAATTTTTACGCCAGACGCTGGGCAGTTTACCGGTTGTCCCACTTAAAACGACGACCAGCCCGGCTACTCTGATGACAGCCTGGTTAAAGGGTGAAAAACTGGCTGATGATTTTATTATTAAAGACGAATGTGAATTACAGGAAGCTGCAGAAGACGGTGCAATTATTCGCTGTAAGCGCCAGGATCTGAGCAGTGATGAAATCCAGATGCATCTGGATAACGGCAAGCAGGTGACCCGCCTGGCGGTTAACTGGAATGATACCCTGGAATGCCTGCTGCAGGATGATTTAAATATAAAGCGACTGAAGTTTTCCGATGAATTACTGGAACAGGCTGCCGATGACGGAGCAGAAAATCCTGCAGCCCGTTTTGATGCCGATTTTAACCTGATGACCGGCGTATTATCCCGTTTTATTCCCCGCTTAATTAAGATTCTTGATGGCGAATCGTTATCAACAGAAAAATAATTTCAATATCACCCTGTTCCCTGTAGGAAAACGATTATCCCCGGAGTGATTCTTTTTAGAAACATGATATAGTTAAGTTAATACCTGTTATGGAAAATTTTCAAGGATAATCATGACCATCAAAAAAACACTGACCCAAATCAGCTTCGCTACTCTAATCAGTTTTAATCTATCGGGAGTCACTTTAGCCGGAACTCTGGAAGATGCTCAACAGGCTATTGATAAAAAAGACTACGCAACAGCCGTTATCCATTTAAAAAACCAGCTCAAAGAAACCCCTAAAAATGCCCAGGCCCGTTTTTTACTGGGCCGTCTGTATCTGCAGCAGGGCAAACTGGACTCCAGTATTAAAGAACTGTCCAGGGCTCATGAATATGCACCCGACAATACTGAGTTCACTTTTCTGTATGCTGAAGCCTTACAAATAGCAGGCAAATATAAAAAACTGCAGAAACTGCTGGATACGCCATTTTCTAACAAAAAACAGGAAGCCACCCGTTTAAGTTTTCTGGGTTTTGCCCACCTGGCATCCAGACAGCTGGCCGATGCCAGACAAGCCTTTGAAGAATCTATTGCCGCCAATCCCAATGTCCGCGCCTTTAATGGCCTTGCGACCATTGCGATTATGGAAAACGACCTGGAGCAGGCTAAACAATACCTGAGTAAGTCAGAAGCCCTTGAACCCGAAAATACCTCCACCCGGCATCTGAAAGCCAAACTGACCAACCTTGATAAACAGCCCGAACGGGCTCTGACAATATATAACCAGCTCATTAAAGACCAGCCGAAAAACCTTAACTACAAACTTGAACATGCCGCTACTCTACTCATCCTGGGTCAGACTGACAAGGCGGAAGAAGAGTTAAAACAGATCCTGGAAAAAGCAGCCAATCATCCCCAGGCTAATTTTCTGCTGGCTCAGATATTATTAACTAAAAAAGACTTCAAGGGTGCCCAGGAAGCCGCTCAGAACACTGTAAATATTATGCCTGATCATAAACCGGCCACCTTAATACTGGGGGCTGCTAATTTAGGCCTAAAAAATTATAACCAGGCGGCTGAATACCTGATTATCTACCTGTCATCCAATCCAACGGATCTAAAAGCCCAGAACCTGCTGGCTAATGTCTATCTTGCTCAGGGTAAGGCCAAACAGGCTTTATTAATCCTGGAAGGTATTCCCGCTGAACAAAGAGATAAATCAGCCCCCATCTTACTCACTCTGGGCAGCAGTTACATACTGGCCGGGAAAAATAAACAGGCACTGGATACACTTACCCATGCTCAGGAATTATATCCTGATAATCAGGACATTAAAAAACGCCTGATTGCCGCACAGTTTCAGTCCGGTAACCTGGACACCGCAGTTTCGGAACTGGAAGAACTGGTCTCAGACAAGCAGGGTTCTGCACAGGACCAAACCAATAGCAATTATTTACTGGTTGCTTCTTATCTTAAACAGCAACAACCTGAAAAGGCCCAACAGCTTATTAAGCAGTTACTGCAGCAGACACCGGACGACAAAGTACTGCAGAATCTCAGCGCTATTACTGAATTTCAGATGGGTAATAGAAATAAAGCAGTTGAAATTTATAATAAGCTGCTCAGCCAGGATAAAAACAATATCCTGGCCTATATGGGGCTGGCCAGAATAGCGGTCAGTGATGAGAACTGGACCGAGGCTGAGAAAAATTTTAAACAGGTCATAAAAATTAAACCGGATATTCTGAAAGCCTACCTTGGCCTGGCAGTTATTGCAGAAAAACAGAAACAACCTGAACTGGCCGAGCAGTATTTTCTGGATGCCATTAATCAAAGCAAGGAAAATCCAGCAGCGCAACTGACTATTGCCTCCTTACTAGGCCAGTGGTACCAGTCCCTGCATAAACCTGAAAAAATCCTCGAGCTGGCTCAGACACTCGTTAAGCAACACCCGGACAATACCCGGGTAATGCTTTTTCTGGCACAAGCCCAGGTCGCCAATAAACAGAAAGCCGAGGCCGAAAGAACCTTAAACAACATTACCGCGTTTGACAAGGAAGACATTACTCACCGGGTATTGCTGGCATCATTACTGGCCGAAGATGAGGACCGAATCAATGATGCTCTGGATGTACTGGATACCGCAATGACTATTGAACCGGATAACCTGTCTCTGTATTTAAACAAAGCCTCCTTATACCTGAAAAAAGGCGATTATCAACAGGCTCTGAAAGTTGCCCGTGATATCCAGCAGGAGTTTCCCGACTCTACAAATGGAAAACTACTGGAAGCAGATATATATCGTCTGCAGAATCGGTATGAGCCTGCTCTTAGCATTTATGAGAGCGTTTATGCCACAGAGCCTGCACGCAAGATTTTATCTGCCATGGTGGACATGTACATAGCGCTGGATCAGCCTGACAAAGCTATGGCGGCATTGGAAAAAGCCCTCAAGACCGATCCGGATGACATAGAAAGCCTGTTTAAACTGGCATCCTTATACCATGAAAAGAATCAACTGGATAAGGCCAGACACTATTACGAGCAGATCCTGCATAAGATCCCTAACCATCTTGTTACTCTCAATAACCTGTCCTGGATTTATATGGACATAGATATTGAAAAAGCTCTGGAACTGGCCCGCAAAGCCCATGAACTGGCTCCTGATTCAGCAGCCATTGCTGACACTTATGCCTATGCTCTGGCCCAGTCAGGTGATGCTAAAAAGGCACTGGAACTGCTGCAACAGGCCGCAGAGAAACTACCCGATGATAACGATGTCCAGTATCACCTGGCCTATACATACAGACAGTTAGGACAAATCCAAAAAGCAAAGACTATCCTGGAAAAAATTATAAATACTGAGAAACATTATATGGAACAGGATAAAGCCAAAGCACTCTACGGGGAATTACAGTAAACTATCAGGGGCGAAGCATAGCCCCTCCACTAAAAACAGCGGTTAGAATTTATGAGCAATACTCAAAAAACCGATCTCCCGGATCCGGAAACAGAATCAACCATAAAAGATAAGCTATGCATTGATTTTCACGGTGCGGCCATTATTGATGAAAACGGCAGAGAAATTCCAATTACTGAAAACATGGTTAAGCAGGCCTGTGAGAAAATTGATCCAGAAACTTCCTGAATTGATAAAGCCATTATTTCTTTAGCTGTTATTGAACTTGCCTCCAACCGCTGTCAACGATTAGAATAGCCCCTCTAAATAACAGGAAACCTGTGCGTGTCCATAGCCTCAAATAAATCCAGTATGCCGTCCGGCAGCGAAATACAACTCATCCGGCCTGATGACTGGCACCTGCATGTGCGGGCCGGAGCTGGATTGAAAGCCGTGATGCCGTTTACGGCCCGGCAGTGCGGGCGGGCCATTATTATGCCCAACCTTACACCTCCAGTAATCACCACCGAACTGGCCAGCACTTATTACCAGGAGATTATGCAGGCCCTGGAGCCGCAAAGCGCATTTCAGCCCCTGATGACACTATACCTGACCAATAATACCACTGCGGAAGAAATACAGCATGCGGTTGACAGCGGCCTGGTTTATGCGGTCAAGCTCTACCCTGCCGGAGCCACCACCAATTCTGATGCCGGTGTAACTGATATTAAACAATGCTATCCAGCTCTGGAAAAAATGCAGACGCTGGGTCTGCCCCTGCTGGTTCATGGTGAAGTCACTGATCCCGCAATTGATATTTTTGACCGTGAAAAACAGTTTATTGAGCAACGACTGACTGGGATCATTCATGACTTTCCTGAACTGAAAGTAGTGTTTGAACATATAACCACCCGGGATGCCGCAGATTTTGTACGTGAAAGTTCCGATTATATTGGTGCAACCATTACCGCCCACCACCTGCTGATGAACCGTAACGATATGCTGGTGGGCGGTATAAAACCGCATCATTACTGCCTGCCGGTCTTAAAACGGGAAACCCATCGCCAGGCATTAATTGCGGCTGCAACTTCCGGTAACAGCAAATTCTTTATGGGCACGGACAGCGCTCCTCATGCCCGGGGTAAAAAAGAAACTACCTGCGGCTGTGCCGGTATGTTTACCGCCTTTGCCGCCATTGAGCTGTATACTGAGGCCTTTGAAAATGCCGATGCCCTGGAGCACCTGGAAAATTTCTGCAGTATCCATGGTGCAGAGTTTTATGGACTGCCCGTCAATAGTGACCAAATCACCCTGAGAAAAGAGTCCTGGACAGTACCCCAAAGCTATCCCTATGGTGATGATGTGGTAGTACCCTTACGGGCCGGACAGACCATTTACTGGAAACTTATTCCATAACACAAATATTCAATTACCAGGAACTACAATACCAGCCAGATGAGCAAGAATACCCCCAAAAAAGAAAAACCCACCACCGGCATTGTCACCCGCTTCCGGGGATTTTTACCGGTCGTGGTCGATGTGGAAACCGCCGGGTTTAATCCCAAAACCGATGCTCTGCTGGAAATGGCCGCTACCATTCTGCGTATGGATGAGCAGGGTGATTTATACTGCCATGAAACCTATGCCTGCAATATTGAGCCGTTTCCCGGCGCTAACCTGGACGAATCCGCCCTGAAATTCACCGGTATTAATCCATACAACCCCTTTAGAATGAATAAGCCCGAGGCGGACGCATTAAGAGAAATTTTTCAGCCCATACGCAGAGAAATCAAGCAGACCGGATGCAGTCGTGCCATACTGGTCGGTCATAACCCCACTTTTGATCTAAACTTCCTAACTGCAGCGGTAGAGCGTAATAATATCAAGCGCAATCCATTTCACAAGTTCAGCACCTTTGATACCGCAACCCTGGGCGGCCTGGCCTATGGTCAGACCGTACTCTCCCGGGCTGCACAGGCTGCCGGTCTGCAATGGAGTGATGAGGATGCCCACTCAGCCAAATACGACACTGAACAGACCGCCGAACTGTTCTGCCGTATTATCAACCGCTGGCATCATCTGGAAAAACTGGAACAATCATAATATCCGGAACAGGTTTATGTTATCCATAAACTGTCTTTTGTCCTGAGTTGTGTGTTATTCAGAAAGAGGTTTAGGCTTCAGAGTAGGTTTTGAGCAAACTCAAAATGTATGACATAATTTAAACGAAAACTATTTAGTAGCTTGTTAGGCAGTACAATTTCAACGTCATTATCATGTATGAAATATTCGATGTTCGGTAACAGAAGGTGTCAGTTATTTTTACATCATAAATACAACTGCACAGCGCAAGACATATAAAACGTTATAAATCAACAAATTAAATGTTCGGCATGAATATTGCTTTTACTAATCCACTTAGTAAAATGTTCATAATAAGGAAAAAAAATGAAAAAAATTGTTAGTTTGTTTATCTTATTGTTTGTTGGTTCGGCTAATGCCACAGTAATTGTTGATCAAATTGGTGATGCAGATGGTTTTGGGATTGGTGTAACAGCTGACTCTACATTTAACTATTCAGATATTGGCTCTGGTGATGGTGATGGTACTGACGTTTGGTTCTATGGTGATCAGACATTTACTCATTCATATGATCTTTCTGGTTTAGGAACCATTACTTCCGCATCACTAGAATTATTCACAGGTGGGCAAGGTTGGACTGGATTATCTTCTCTTTATATTGATGGTTCGTTTGTTGGTCAATTAACTGATGGAGACATTAATGCTAACATTGCTAGACTAGATGTATTTGATTTGATATCTTTTTCATCTTTATTAGATGGTGCATCAACATTAACTATTGATACAACAAGTGTTAATGATGGATGGGTTCTAGATTACTCAAGACTAACAATTTCAGATGATGCTGCATCAGTCCCAGAACCAACATCATTAGCCTTGCTTGGCCTTGGATTAGCAGGCATTGGTTTTTCAAGGAAAAAGAAAAAATAGTCAATTGACTATTTTTTCTAAAAGCCTCGTATAAATCGGGGCTTTTTTATGCCTAACAAAAATGTGCTGTCGGAAGAAAAAAGTTGAGAGTGTTTGTTGGGTGGGCATTGTCCAATACAGAGGTAATCAATGTTTTTTTAAATGATTCTCCTTTTTTGGGGAATCTGAAACTCTAAACTTTAGTCTCTTAACTATTTAGCGGAAAAAATTATCTTTTTTCACCCACATAAATGACATCGACTTTCTGCCCCCCTTGGGCAGTTTATTACCCCGGCGGCCGCGTTCGTGAATATAAAAAACATTAATGCGCATCCATTAAATACTCAGTAATCATAAATACTGATTATGATTATTTTTAATTGATGGATCCCTGATATTTATTTGTTTGTGATTTAAGTGGCTTCACCGATT
>JALUZF010000149.1 GCA_027012135.1 Gammaproteobacteria bacterium | reverse complement strand
GAGTGAGTCATGCCTGAAAATCCGCATCCTGACACTGAACGATTACTGTTTCAGCACCTTACAGAAGGTGTTTTGCATCTGGATGCTCAAAAAAATATTCTGGCAATCAATCCCCGTGCTGAAAATATACTTAAATGGCAGGATACGGATATACAGGGGCGTAACAGCCATGATGTCCTGTGTGCTAATGAGGGGCGCTATTATCACAGTAAAGAACACTGTTCTATGCTGCATCTGGCGGATGAGGGGAAACAGGATGCCCATGAGCTGACCTGGGTGGATAAAGAAGGGATTTATCTGCAGATAGATGCCCGTTTTATCCAGCTTGATAATAATGAAACATTAGTATTGTTTCGTGACTGTGCCGATTCCGGATTCAGTGAAAATGAAATTAAACGACTGTCCCTGTTTGCCGAATTAAGTCCGGCCCCTATTCTGCAGCTTGATGATGAAGCCGTAATGCATTATGCCAATCCCAGTATGACAGAATTGCTGGTTGAATATGGTTTTAATGATATGGGGCGCCCTGCTATTCTACCGGATAATATTGATACCATTCTGCGGCAATGTATAGAGAATAATGAAACTATAGATGGTGTGGAAAGCGGAGCCCAAAACCACTGGTATTACTGGAGTTTTCACCCAGTTGAACAGCATGGACTGACCCTTGTTCAGGTTTACGGTATAGATATTACCGAACGTAGGCAATATGAACAGAAGCTTAAGCAGCTTAAAGAACTGGCTGAAGCACATAATGAGCAGAAAAGCAGTTTTGTGGCTAATATGAGTCATGAGCTGAGAACGCCTATGAACGGAGTTATCGGTTTAAGCAGCCTGTTGATGGATACTCCACTGGACAATGAACAGAAAGATTTTGTATATAAAATACAGAACTCTGCTAATTCGCTGCTGCATATTATTAATGACATTCTCGATATTTCCAAAATAGAGTCAGGCAAACTGGATATCGATCCGGTTGTGTTTAATTTTCATAACCTGATCATAGATGCACTAAATATTGTTGACATCAAGGCAAAGGAAAAAGGTATAGAGCTGGAATACCGGCTGGATAAAAAGATGCCTGAATATATTGTCGGAGATGCCATTCGCATACGTCAGATCCTGATTAACTTTATTACCAATGCGGTTAAATTTACTGCAGAGGGTTATGTGCTGGTGGATATCTGCTGCCATGAACTGACGGATAGGGAAGTAGACTTTACGATATCCGTTGAAGATACCGGTATCGGCATTGCAGAAGATAAAATTGAGCATGTATTCGGAAAATTTAACCAGGCGGATGTCTCAACTACCCGAAAGTTCGGCGGTACCGGCCTGGGACTGTCCATCAGTAAAGAACTGACTGAATTAATGGGTGGAGAAATTGGTCTGAAAAGTGAACTGGATATAGGTTCGGTATTCTGGTCCAGATTCTGCCTGCCGGTGGCGAAAACAGAACAGCATAAACCGGTACAGGAGCGGTTTAATACTGTTATTAAAGATCAGGCGGTATTTATGCTGGGTGGCAAACCAATGAGCAGAAAGATAATGCTGGAACTCTTTACTGACAGTCAGGCAGAGGCAGAAAGTTACAGTAGTTCAGACCAGTTTAAGGAGCAGTTGACAGAAGGTAATATTAATCTGGCCGATAAGTCTTTGTTGATATTTCTTGAAACTGAAACCGATCAGTCAATTCAGGCTGTTTTATCTGCACTAAAAACTCCTGTTAATATTAAAACTGTTGTTATTAATAATAATGCAGAAACAGGTCTTGCAGATCGATATAAGGAACTGGGTTTAAATGGCTTTATAAAAAAACCATTTACTCCGGGCGGATTTAAAGCTTTTATTGCTCAGGTATTAAGCAGCAATCGCTTTGTTGAAGGCGGTGCGGTATTACAGGAAGAAAGTAAACTGCAGCAGAGCAGGATAAAATTAAAAGTTTTAATGGTTGAAGACAACAAGGTTAACCAGATGGTGGCCAGAACATTGTTGCAAAAAGCAGGCTGTGAAGTGGATGTAGCAGAGAACGGCCAGCAGGCTGTACAGGCCTGGCAGGAAAATACCTACGATGCGATCTTTATGGACTGCCAGATGCCGGTAATGGATGGTTACGAGGCCACTGAAACCATACGTGAGCTTGAGCAGGAACAAAATCATATTCCCATTGTGGCCTTAACAGCAAATGCAATGGATGGTGAAGCAGAGGTCTGTTTCAATGCAGGAATGGATCGCTTTCTGGTCAAGCCCATTAATATTACCCAATTACAGGAAATACTGGAAGAAATTGCAGAGCATAAAATTTAAATATACTCGTTTTTCAGGCGAACATAATGATCCGCCGAATACTGCAAACCTTCAATTTCTTTTTCTGTCAGCTCTCTTAATTGTTTTGCCGGTGAACCTACATACAGATAACCGCTTTGCAGGCGCTTGCCCGGTGCAACCAGGGCGCCAGCAGCGACAAAGACATTTTTTTCAATCACTGCACCATCAAGGATAATAGCACCCATACCAATCAGACAATTGTCTTCTATGGTACAGCCGTGCAGTACCACATTATGCCCCACCGTTACCTGGCTGCCGACCATTAAAGGAAAACCGCTGCCCGGTTGATCCGGATTTTCATGAGTCACATGAAGTACACTGCCGTCCTGTATGTTGGTATTATTACCAATTTTAATCCAGTTAACATCACCACGAATAGTGGTAGTAGGCCAGACTGAGCTGTCTGCACCAATGCTGACCTGCCCTATAACTACTGCAGATTCATCAATATAGGCCGAAGTGTCAATTTCAGGTTGATACTGCTTAAAAGATCGGATATTCATACTATTTCCCCTGGGAATACGGGTATTCCTTAACGCATCGTCACCAGTTCTTCAGCACTGCAGGGGTGAATAGCAACCGTATTATCAAAGTCTTCCTTGGTGGCTCCCATCTTGACCGCCACAGCAAAGCCCTGCATCATTTCATCGGCACCGGGTCCAATCACATGAATACCGACAATTTTCTGTTTAGCTCCCACGCAAACCAGTTTCATGGCGGTAGGTACTTTATGTTTGGTAAATGCATGGGACATAGAGGTAAAGCAGGTACTATATACCTTAACAGAATCGCCATGAGATTCCCGTGCCTGTTTTTCAGTCAGGCCGATAGTGGCAATGGGCGGATGGCTGAAAACTACGGAAGCAATATTGGAGTAATCCAGTTTACGGTCCGGCATATTATTAAACAGCCGGTCCGATAAACGTCGGGCAGCGGCAATAGCTACTGGAGTCAGTGCGGCTTTGCCATTAACATCACCCAGAGCATAAATACCCTTAACATTGGTTTCCTCAAATTCATTGCTGGGTATAAAACCGTGCTTATCGGTGTGTACACCTGCTGCATCAAGATTTAAATCAGCGGTATTGGGGGCACGGCCAATGGCCCAGACCAGGGCATCCACATTATTAACCTGCTGGTTATTGGTGCAGTGCAGGGTCAGTTTACCGTCCTCATTTTCAACCACGTTTTCAACTTCGGTGGTGGTAAGAAATACCAGGTTGGGATCATCCTGCAGTACCTTGGCCAGTGTCCCTTGCAGCATGTCATCAAAATTACCCAGTACATGACCACCGCGGATCAACAGGGTGACCTGGCTGCCCAGGGCGCTCATCAGGCCGGCCAGTTCCACGGCAATATAGCCGGAACCGACAATAGCAATATGCTCAGGCTGTTCGTCCAGTTCAAAAAAACCATTGGAAGTCATGCCCAGTTCGGCACCGGGAATATCCGGGACAACAGGGTAACCGCCGGGTGCCACCACAATGTGATCTGCCGTATAATGTTCGCCATTGACTTCCAGGGTATGAGTATCCACAAAGCGGGCCTGGCCTTCAATATAGTCAATATTGGAATCGGCCAGGTAGTTGCCATACCAGTCAATAATGCCGCCGATATAATTTTCCCGCTGCATGACCAGTTTGCCCCAGTTCAGACCATTACTATGGGCATCAAAACCGTAGTCAGGTGCATCCTGTATGGCATGGGCAATATTAGCGGCATTCCACATGACTTTTTTAGGTACGCAGCCAATATTGACACAGGTACCGCCTACCTCATTACTTTCAATGACGGCACATTTTTTACCGTATTGTGCTGCACGTTCTGCTGCTGAAAGACCGCCGCTGCCGGCGCCGATGGAAATTAAATCATAATGTTGTGACATAGCGAATACCTGAATCAATTAAAACAATAGTATTATTGTGGGGTTAATAAGGTATTTTATCAACTTGTTTATAACAGGTTTACATGGCGTCTGCAGACAAATTGTTATTTGATTGCAAAGCTTAGGTTATTTTTCCAACATCATTTAGGTTTTATTTTAAATCGTTCTTAGGCGGTTAAAAAACATGCTGTCCTGACTAGCGTCGTCCACGAAAAGAGCGTATCGGACGATTCATGCGCATGCCGGAAGGCCGACCCATGTTCATGGCAGGTCTGGGCCGTACTGGCTGATCGGGGTTCTGGGGCCGGTACTGTAACCTCCATACCCCCCGCCGGTACCGCAGCCGCTTAAGGACAGCAGTACTGCTGTCAGCAACAGTACAATAATCATCTGAATCGATTTTTTCATTATTATTGCTCCCCGCCTTCTGACTCAACCGGCCAGCGTTGTATTAATAATAATGCTCCGGTGGTATCACTGATCAAAGCGGTATCAGGATTATCAGGCTTTTCTGAAGGATCCATCCAGACAATTCCGCCAGCATCTTCCACCTGGTCGGCTAGTGTCTGCGGATCAACAACGCGGATAACCGGTACCCAGATCATGGGCTGGCTGTCATCCTCCAGATGCCGTCTATCAGCTTGCCCTGAGTGGACTGAATTTCCAGAATACCGGCAACCGGTTTGCCGTTAAAACTCATTACTGCATAAGGGCCGTGAAATTCAGCCTGCCAGCCAAACAGCTTCTGATAAAATTCTGCCGCCTTATGAATATCTGAGGTCAGCAGATCATGCCAGACCACTTTGCCCGGGTAGATTTTATTGGTCGGCTCCGTAGTAATGGGAACCTGTTCCATGGCTCTGGTTCCTGCCGACTTTTGTGCATTGCTGGTACAGCCGTTAAGGAATAGTAACAGTACAGATAAGGTAAACAGATAAGTGAGGAGTTTCATGGTTCAGGTTTCCTGGGTAGTATTGATTATTCAAGGAGCTGTTTAAGCTGCCCGGTTTTTCTTATCCAGGGGCTGGATTTTAACTGCAGGGCTTTGGGTAAGTTTCCAGCCGTCTGTTTTGCCTGGGCATAATCGGTAAAGCTGCCGTAACTGAGCACATAAAATGGTTTATTATTACGTTTAATTTTCAGTACATAGGTCTGCTGGTCTCGGTATTGTTCAATCAGTTTACGAATACTATGAAAGTATTGAGCCTGAAGAATCTGAATAGTGTAATCATTATTATTCAGCTGTCCAAAGCGCTGATTATCCAGATGGTTGATTGTAGATGGCGCTGATTTTGTCTGTGATTTTTGTTTAACGTTAGTTGCCGCTTTTGCGGCGACCGTTTTTTTATGGCTGCCTGAAAGTTCTTTAAGACGTTTTGCCGCATCACTATTACCGGATTGCCGGGCTTTGCTGTACCAGTGCCGGGCCTGACTGATATTCTGTGTTATACCATGACCGCCCTGGGCATAGATTTCACCCAGAACATACTGTGCCAGGGCACTGCCTTCTTCAGCAGGATCCAGCAGCAGTTTTCTGGTTCTGACCCAGTCCTTTTTAACGCCCATGCCCTGGAAATAGAGAAAGCCCAGATCGCGCATGGCATCCATATCATTTTGATCAGAGGCTTTTTCAAGCCAGAAAACCCCCTGCTCCAGGTTAAGTGGGGTACCGCGGCCGGTCAGGTAACGGGCAGCCAGAGCGTGTTGAGCCGGGCCAAAACCGTTTTCTGCGGCACGAGTGTACCATTGGGTGGCCTTTTTGAGGTTAACCGGAGTGCCGATGCCCCTGTCATAAAAATAAGCCAGCTGAAACTGGGCCTGCAGATGATCCTGCTCAGCAGCGCGAGTAACCAGATCCAGAGCCTTTTTTGGTGATTTTTTAACTCCCAGGCCGGCATAATATTTAACTCCCAGGTAATACTGTGCGGCAGGCAGATTCTGTTTAATGGCGGACTGAAAGTATTTTAAAGCGGTTTGAGGATCTTTTTTTACCCCCTTGCCCTGATCATAAAGCAGACCGATGGAATACTGTGCGGCGGGATTACCTTCCTGTGCGAGGGGTGCCCAGATCTGCAGAGCCGTGTTATAGTCGCCGTTGGCAAAATAAAAGGCACCGGTATTATAATTACCGGCTGTAAAAGCTGTGCCCGGGCTGCTGATAAACAGCATCAGCAGTACCAGGATAAATCCCATAGATTTATATTGGCTTAATGACTTATGCCGGTAAAAAGTGTTGATAAGTTTGCAATTAACTGAAAATAGCACACTAATGGCCTGTATAATTTGCACTGGATTCAGTATAGTCATATTGGCTCTTATTGAATAGTCCCGTAAGGCTGTAATTAGCTGCATCAGGGACAGAAAATAATAAAAACCGGTAATCCCCCGGAAATACGTTTAAGATAATGCTGGAAATTTATGAATACGTCTTTACAGAATAATCCCCTGCTGGACTTCAGCACCCTGCCCCGTTTTGGTCAGATAGAAGTAGAACATATTATCCCTGCCATAGAATATCTGCTGGCAGAAAACCGGAAAAAACTGGCTCAACTGCTGGATCAGAATCAGGGCCATTATACCTGGGACAACCTGTTAAAGCCTCTGCAGGACATGGATGACCGGCTTAGCCGGACATGGTCACCGGTCAGCCATCTTAATTCGGTAAAAAATTCAGAACCCCTGCGGACAGCCCATGAACATTGCCTGCCTCTGCTCAGTGAGTACCATACCGAACTGGGTCAGAACAGCAAACTGTATAAAGCCATTAAATTTATTGCCGACAGCGAAGAATTTAATACCCTCAGTGCTGCCCAGAAAAAAATTATTGAAAACAGTTTACGCGACTTTCACCTTTCCGGTATTGATCTGGATGCCGCTAAACAACAGCGTTATAAGGAAATTCGTCAGCAATTATCCAAACTGCGTTCCAGTTATGAAAACAATGTACTGGACGCCACCAATGCCTGGAGCAGGCATATTACGGATCCGCAGCTGCTGGCCGGCCTGCCGGACTCCGCCCTGGCTATGGCGAAACAGACTGCGGAGCATGAAGACAAAGACGGCTGGGTATTTAACCTGCAGTTTCCCAGCTATTTTGCCATTATGACCCATGCGGATAACCGGGCACTAAGGCAGGAATTTTATACCGCATACAGCACCCGTGCTTCTGATCAGGGGCCAGATGCAGGACGCTGGGACAATACTGAAAATATGGAAATAATCGTGCAGTTACGTCAGGAAATGGCGCATTTACTGGGTTTTAAAAACTATGCGGAATATTCCCTGGCCACTAAAATGGCTGAATCAACGGATGAGGTGATTGATTTTCTGCAGCAGCTTGCGGATCGTTCCCGGGATGATGCCCTGCAGGATATTGAACAGTTAAGACAGTATGCTGCAGAACATCTGGATATGGAGGAACTGCAGGCCTGGGATCTTAACTATGTGGCTGAAAAGCTGAAACATCATCAATACGAAATATCTCAGGAACTGCTGAAACCATATTTTCCCGAACACCGGGTTATTGAAGGTCTGTTTGCCATTGTAAAGCGCCTTTATGGTATCCATATTGAAGCCGTAGCCGGGGTGGAAACCTGGCACCCCGATGTCCGTTTTTATGAAATTACTGATCAGAACGGTACCTTAAGGGGACAGTTTTATCTGGACTTATACGCCCGACCGCAAAAACGCGGCGGTGCCTGGATGGATGAATGTATTGTGCGCCATGCGGATCAGGGTGTGGTGCAGATCCCGGTGGCCTACCTGACCTGCAACCTGACGCCGCCCATTGGTGATGAACCGGCGCTGTTTACCCATGATGAAGTTACCACCCTGTTCCATGAATTTGGCCACGGTCTGCACCATATGCTGACCCAGGTGGATTATGCCGGGGTTTCCGGCATTAATGGTGTGCCATGGGATGCGGTGGAATTGCCCAGCCAGTTTATGGAGAACTGGTGCTGGGAAAAAGAATCATTAAATCTGGTGGCCTGTCATTATAAAACAGGCGAGCCTTTGCCTGATGAGCTGTTTGAAAAAATGCAGGCCGCTAAAAACTTCCAGTCCGGTATGAAGATGATCAGGCAGCTGGAATTCAGCCTGTTTGATTTTAAACTGCATATGAATTACCAGTTTAATGGTCAGCAGCAGGTACAGCAGACCCTGGATCAGGTGCGGGATCAGGTATCGGTGTTTAAGCCGCCAGCCTTTAACCGCTTTCAGCACAGTTTTTCACATATTTTTGCCGGCGGCTATGCGGCGGGGTACTATAGCTATAAATGGGCGGAAGTATTATCGGCTGATGCATTCTCCCTGTTTGAGGAAAATGGTATATTTGACCGGGCAACCGGTGAAAAATTTATGCATACTATTCTGGAAAAGGGCGGAGTGGAAGATCCTATGACTCTGTTTGTACACTTTCGCGGGCGTAAGCCGAAAATAGATGCCCTGTTAAGACACAGCGGTATCACGACATAATAATAACAATATCTAAGGGGTGTTTATGATACAGAATTTGGGGGTTGGCTGTTACTGCAGATCAAAACTGCATTATACATTGTCATTTGCTCTGCTTTTTGCTCTGTTATTATTGCCATTAGCGGTATCGGCTGAATCTGAACAGTATTATGTTACCACCCACCTGCAAACCGGTCTGCATACCAAAGCGGCCATGGACAGTCCGGTGGTAAAACTGGTAACCGGCGGGGAAGCCATTGAGGTTTTGCAGGCGGGCAAGGAATTCAGCCAGGTACAGTTAAAAGATGGCACTAAAGGCTGGCTCTATTCACAGTTTATTATCCCGGAAAAACCCGCCGAAGCCCGGGTTACCGAGCTGGAAAACCAGCTTGCTGATCTGCAGGAACAGCTTGGTGAGGAACACAGGCAGCCTGTAACTAATATAAGTAATAACGAAACTGAACTGCAAAGCCAGCTTGAGGAATACCAGGCAACCATTGCCAGCCTGAAAGAAGAACTGAAAGCCTGGGAGCAACTGGATTTTCAGGACCGGCAGGCCCAACAGGAACATGCTCTGCAGATCAACAGTCAGTTAAAACAGCGACTAAGCCAGATTGCCGCTCTGGCTACCGGCCAGGATGAAAGCAGTATCAAAATTAAGGTGGATGATGAAGTTCTGGAAGAAGAGCCGCCGTTACTCAGTAAAAGCTGGTTTAAAAAGGAATACCTGCTGATCATTGTAATAGGTGGTGCAGGTTTTTTCCTGGGTATTCTGATTATGGATTTGATAAACCGCAGACGTCATGGTGGCTATAGAATTTAAGTGGTCAGTTTATTTCGGGCATAAAAATGCCGGGGTGGGATGAACCCCGGCTTGATTAAATAATCAAAGGAAATGTAATGATTAGGGAGCCTCTTGCTTCCACGAGGCACCTATAGATAACTCGCTGCTGCTGTGTGCATTAAGTCATCTACTCATATAGACAGTGTAGTTCGAAATTGGTTCAATGCAATGAACCAATACTCATTTTTTCTCTTTTTTTATTTTTTTTTATTTTTTTCAGGTCTGGTTTTTAGGCTGAGGAATTGATTTAAGTATTTATTTTTAAAGGTTTTTATGAAATACAAAGACTTGCGCGAATTTGTTGGCAAACTGGAAGAGATAGGTGAGTTAAAGCGCATAAAACACCCTGTTGACCCCAATCTGGAAATGACAGAAATTGCCGATCGGGTGCTCAGAGCCAAAGGCCCGGCTCTGTTATTTGAAAATCCTGTGGGTCATACGGTCCCGGTACTGGCTAATTTATTTGGTACGCCCCGTCGCGTAGCCCTGGGAATGGGGGAAGATAATGTTTCGGCTCTGCGGGAAATTGGTCAGTTACTGGCCTTTTTAAAAGAGCCTGAACCGCCCAAAGGTTTTAAATCCGCCCTGCAGACCCTGCCCATGTACCGCAAGGTACTGGATATGTCACCTAAAGTGGTTAAACGGGCACCCTGTCAGAAGGTCGTCTGGGAAGGTGATGAGGTGGATTTAAACAAACTGCCTATACAGACCTGCTGGCCGGAGGATGCCGGACCCTTAATAACCTGGGGACTGGTAGTGACCCGGGGGCCGAATAAGGACCGGCAGAACCTGGGTATTTACCGTCAGCAAGTGATTGCTAAAAATAAAGTAATTATGCGCTGGCTGGCACACCGCGGCGGTGCCCTGGATTATCGGGAGTGGCAGGAACAGCACCCAGGCGAACGCTTTCCAGTGTCTGTGGCTCTGGGTACTGATCCGGCCACTATTCTGGCGGCAGTTACTCCCGTGCCTGATGCTCTTTCAGAATATGCATTTGCCGGTTTACTGCGCGGTTGTAAAACCGAACTGGTTAAATCCATTGGTAATGATCTGCAGGTGCCTGCGAGCAGTGAAATTGTCCTTGAAGGTTACCTGGAACCGGGTGATGAGGCACCGGAAGGGCCGTTCGGGGATCATACCGGTTATTATAATGAAGTGGACAGCTTCCCGGTGTTTACGATTGAACGGATCACACTGCGTAAAGATCCCATTTATCACAGTACCTATACCGGCCGGCCGCCCGATGAACCGGCAGTTCTGGGTGTGGCTTTGAATGAGGTCTTTGTGCCTATTCTGCAAAAGCAGTTTCCGGAAATTACGGACTTTTATCTGCCCCCGGAAGGCTGTTCTTACCGGATGGCTGTAGTCAGTATGAAAAAACAGTATCCCGGACATGCCAAGCGCGTAATGTTCGGGGTCTGGTCATTTTTACGCCAGTTTATGTACACCAAGTTTGTTATTGTCTGTGATGATGATGTAAATGTGCGCGACTGGAACGATGTGATCTGGGCTATGACGACCCGTATGGATCCGGCACGAGATACCCTGCTGGTGGAAAATACCCCCATTGACTACCTGGATTTTGCCTCGCCGGTATCGGGCCTGGGCTCAAAAATGGGTATGGATGCGACCAGTAAATGGCCGGGTGAAACGACAAGGGAATGGGGGCGACCGATTATTCGGGATGAGGCGATTGTTAAAAAAGTGGATGAAATGTGGGATAAATTAGGAATAAAACTATGAAAATAAAACTGAGTCTTTGCTTGCTGTTGTCAGTTATATTATTGGCCGGCAATGTTTCTGCTATTGAATTAACAGATTCGCAGGGTGGTTATAAATCAAAATTAATGGACGGCCGTATGTTTGATGACCGGGGCAAATACATAGGTATGATCACCAAACGAGGCCGTATGTATGATAAAGAAGGCCATTTTATCGGCCAGATCCGTGGCCAGACCCTTTTAAATGCAGATGGCAGCAGCCGCGGTTTTATTCGTGACGGCAAATTATACGGGCCTGATGGTGAATACCGTGGACAGATTAAGCGCTGAAGCTTAGCTGATTTTAAAATAAGGAAATAAAATGGAATGTTTCTATTGTAAAGGCAAAATGGTAAAAGGTTTTGCTCCTTTTAGTATTGACCGAAATGGTTACCATATTTCATGGGAATCTGTTCCGGCCTGGGTGTGCTCTCAATGTGGAGAACCTTTATTTGAAGAAGATAAGGTTGCACATATTCAAAATGCATTGAAACAAATTGATCATGAAACTACTTTCCTGACTTCTAAAACCGCCTGAAACTATCAATCATTTAAAATCTGCCGTATTTTGGGAAACAGATCGCTGACAATCATTCCATTTTTTCCATCAATTGCAGCCAGATCACCGGCCTTGGCATGCAGGCAGACACCCACCTGGGCGGCATCGGATACTGAAAGCCCCTGTCCCAGCAGAGCCGCCATAATACCTGTGAGGCAGTCGCCCATACCGGCACTGGCCATACCTTCATTGCCATAGGGGCAGATGGCGATATCATCCTGCATGTGGATCAGAGTACCGGCGCCCTTGAGAATAAAAGTACCGTGGTACTTCTCTTTTAAAGAGCGGATCATATTAAATCGATCGGTATTTTCATCGGGACATTCGGAGTTGTATTTCAACAATCGGCAAGCCTCGCCAAAATGCGGGGTATAAATAATATCCGGATTGTGGATCACCACATTATGTTTAGCCATAATATTCAGAGCATCAGCATCCACTACACAGCAAATTGGCGGACTGTTATCGGGCAGGTGTTTCAGGTAGTGGGTTATTTTATCCAGCAGGGCTATGCCCCACTGCTGAGTACCCAGTCCCGGGCCGATAGCAATGGCATTGGCCTTTTCCAGTAAAGGCTCCAGTTCATCGGGATGCTCTATACCATGTACCATTAATTCCGGTCTGGAGCCGGTAATGGCACTAACATTTTCCTTGCGGGTGGCAATACTGACCAGCCCGGCGCCGCTGCGTAAAGCGGCTTCACCGGCAATACGGCAGGCACCGCCCATACCGTAGTCACCGCCGATGATCAGAATATGACCATTATCCCCCTTATGGCTGACCGGGCTGCGGCAGGGTAATTTATCCCCCACATCCGCCCATTCCATTAAAACCGCACTATGCTCTACCTTGCTGTATAAGGATTCATCTACACCCAGGGTGGAAAAATGAATTTTACCGCAATAATGCCGGGCCTGTGCGGTGTACATGCCCTGTTTCTGAGCAATAAAAGTGACAGTATCATTAGCCTTGACGGCAATACCGTGTACAGAGCCGGTATTGGCATCCAGGCCGGAGGGGATATCAACGGATAATACCGGAGTGCCGGCACTATTCATGGCCGCTATGGTGTCATACCACTCGTTTTCCAGGGTACGATCCAGACCTGTGCCGATAAGAGCATCAACAATCAGGTCGGTGGCCTGAAAATGCACTTCTTCCATAGTATCGATACTGCCGCCGCACTTCAGCCAGTCCTGACAGGCCTGTTGAGCATTGCCGGATAATTGAGCGGGATCGCTGATAGCAATGACCTGGATATTCAGCCGGGGTTCCTTCTCCTGCTCTTTAGCCAGTCGAGCCAGCACATAGCCGTCACCGGCATTATTGCCGGCACCGCAGAAAATGGTAATGTGTTCTATACGGGGATAATTGCGGTTAATAAAATCCAGCAGACGTTCGGCCGCACGGGTCATCAGCTGGTAACTATTGTCTACCAGCCCTTCCTCAACCATCAGCTCATCCAGCCTGCGTACGGCCTCTTTGGTATAACAATAATGGATATAGTTATACCGGTCATGATTATCGTGCTGCGGCTGGGTGGCCAGATGACATTCGGCACGGGAGGTCTTCCCGTCAGAGCCGCTGCTGATCGGACTGTCGCTATAAGAAGATTGCCTGTAGTTCATTGAGATATCGAAGCCCCCGTTCGGTTGGTTTGATATGGTCCAGTTCCCACTCAATTAAATCCAGTTCCACGGCTTTTTGCAGCCCCGCTGCTATCTGATTGATGGCAAGGCCGGTGTGCTGGGCAAAGATTTCAGTGTCAAAGCCGTCCACAAGGCGTGAAGCATTAAGCATAAATTCAAAGCCGATATCCTTTCTGGATAAACGTTCTTCCCCTCCAATCATAATGGAATTCTGAGCTTTTTCCAAATAAGCGGCCGGATGCTTCACTTTCCAGCGCCGGGTAATGCTCTGTCTGGAAGCATCAGATATCTTGCCATGTGCCCCGGCACCAATACCCATATAGTCGCCGAACTGCCAGTAATTAAGGTTATGGCGACTGTGCTGGCCGGGTTTGCTATAGGCAGAAATTTCATAATGATGCAGCCCCCGGTCACGCAGTAACTGCTGACATTCAAGCTGCATATCCCAGGCCAGGTCATCATCAGGTAGTTGGGGCGGCTGGCTGGCAAACAGAGTATTTGGCTCAAGAGTCAGCTGATAGTGCGACAGATGAGCGGTATCAAAATCCAGTGCCTGCTGTACATCGTCAAGCGACTGCTGCAGGCTTTGTCCCGGCAGAGCATACATCAGATCCAGGTTAATATTGTCAAATCCGGCTTCCTGTGCCCGGTTAATGGCCTGTTTGGCCTGCAGAGAATTATGGATGCGTCCTATCCGTTGCAGGAGTACATCATCAAAGCTCTGAATGCCCATGGACAGGCGGGTAATGCCGGCCTGTCTGAAGGCCGTAAATTTATCCTGATCTACAGTACCGGGGTTGGCTTCCATGGTGATCTCGGCCATGGGCGGCAGATTAACCAGTGCCTTGATATGGCTTATTAATTCATGCAGGGCATCCGGATGGATCAGACTGGGGGTGCCGCCGCCGATAAACACAGTATGGACTGTTCGGCCCCAGATAGATGGCAGTTCCTGCTGTAAATCCTGTAATAAGGCTTTAACATAGGCCATGTCGCGCTGTTTATCGCATTGTTCACTGTTATTGTCGGTGGCATGGGAGTTAAAATCACAGTAGGGGCATTTTTTTGCGCACCAGGGGTAATGGATGTACAGAGAAAGAGGAGGCAATGTGGTAAAATTTAGCATCTGTTTATTTTATGATAGATTTTTTCTTGGGGGTATTTTTATTTTGGCCTGGGGATGATTTGTAGTCCGTATTATGGGCCGCTAGCTCCTTGCTGAAGACGCCGTAAACCCGTCCATGGGGGCTTTTCTGAAGTTTCGGCAGCATGGACAATAAACTGCTCCTGCGTTTATTGCATTTCCGCCATCCATGGCGGTCACGCTGCCGAAAAGCCTCCAGGGAAGGATTTACGGTGTCTTCAGAAAAGCCCACCCCCGCTCCTGAGGCGGATTATAACGTTAACGAAACAACTAAAAATAAACAAAACATGCACATAAACTTTACTAAAATGCACGGCCTGGGTAATGACTTTGTTGTTATTGATGCCATTAATCAGACCATAGAACTGACGCCGGAGCAGGTGCGCTTTATTGCGGACAGGCGCTTTGGTGTGGGTTGTGATCAATTATTGATGGTGGAAGCAACACAGACGGATGGGGTGGATTTTAAGTACCGGATTTTTAATGCCGATGGCAGTGAGGTGGAGCAGTGCGGGAACGGGGCGCGCTGCTTTGCGCGTTTTGTGTATGAAAAAAAATTAACAGATAAAAAGACCATTGTGGTGGAAACCTATAGTGGTATTATAACCCTGACGATTACCGATGATGATCAGGTGACTGTGGATATGGGACGGCCGGATTTTGAGCCGGGTGCTCTGCCCTTTGTGCCTTCAGAGGGTGATTCTGTGGCCGATAATCGCTATACTCTGACTATTGAACAGTCTAATCGTACCGAAACAGTGGAATTTTCCGCTGTGTCTATGGGTAATCCTCATATTACCCTTAAAGTTGAGGATATTGACCGGTTTCCGGTAATCGAAACAGGTACTGTACTGGGATCCCATCCGGCATTCCCTAACCAGGTAAATGTCGGCTTTATGCAGGTTCTGGACAGGGCGCATATCCGCCTTAGAGTGTTTGAACGAGGGTCCGGAGAGACTCTGGCATGTGGTACCGGGGCCTGTGCGGCCGTGGCAAACGGGATATCACGCGGCTGGCTCAATGAGCAGGTCGAAGTGATGCTGCCGGCAGGCAGTCTGCATATCCACTGGCAGAATAAAGAACATAATTTGATGATGACTGGCCCGGCCAGTTTTGTTTATGAAGGTCAAATAAAAATATGAATTCAACCGCAGCACCGCAAGACGAACTGACTAATACCTCTGAAACCACACCCGTGGATGAAGAGCAGATTACTATTGAGTATTTAAAGTCACATCCCGATTTTTTTAATCACCATGCCGCTCTAATGGCCGACTTAACGGTTCCTCATGCCAGTGGTTCAGCCGTATCGCTGATAGAACGTCAGGTGGATATTCTGCGCGATCAGAACCGCCAGCAGAAGGCTCAGCTGGCTGAGTTAATTGATATTGCCAGAGATAATGAAAAATCTAATATCAAAATACATAAACTGACCCTGTCCCTGCTGGACTGTCAGGAAATCGATGCCTGTGAAGTGGTTCTGGATGAACATCTGGGCAATGAGTTTTCTGTGGATGCCCTGTCCTTAAAGCTGTTTAGTGAACCCCAGGCGGATCAGCCTGAACACCTGTTTGTTGAGCCGGGCACTACTCTGGCTGTAGAGCTGGAAAAACTTCTGAATTTACGCAAACCTATGTGCGGCTTTTTTAAGACCCTGCCTCTTGAAGAATTATTTGAAGATAAAGCGAAATCCATTGCATCGTTAGCGGTGCTACCGTTATTTGTGGAAAAAAATAACTGCTTTGGCGCCCTGGTTCTGGGCAGTAATAATATCCGGCGTTTTAATGCGGATATGGGTACGGTTTTTCTGGAACGTCTGGCCGAAACATTGAGCCATGTTTTGCATCGTTTTATTAAATAAAAAATCATGCAGCAGACAGTTGATGATTTTCTGGACTACCTGAAAACAGAACGTCAACTGTCGCATAATACCCTTATCAGTTACCGGCGGGACCTTTTACAGGCTCAGGAATATTTTAAAGATAAGGACATTAAGCACTGGGAACAATTAAACAGCCATCAGATCCGTGCCTGGGTCGCCTACCAGCATAGAACCGGTCATTCCGGTAAAACTCTGCAACGTCAGCTTTCATCTCTGCGGCGTTTATTTGAATATCTTATCCGTGAGCAAAAAATCAAACATAATCCGGTTAAAGGAATACCAGCCCCTAAAAGCGGCCGTAAGCTGCCTAAAGCACCGGATATAGAGCAGCTGGAACAATTATTGATGGAAACCGATCCGGACAATTATCATATCCGCGACCGGGCCATGTTTGAACTGTTGTACTCCTCCGGCCTGCGTCTGTCAGAACTGGTCAGTATTAATCTGCATGATATTAAACGCCGGGAACAGCAGTTAAGAGTCACCGGTAAGGGCAATAAAGAGCGTGAGCTGCCGGTAGGCCGTAAGGCGCTGGAGGCACTGGAAAAATGGCTTAAAGTACGCGGCGAACTGGCCAAAGCTGATGAACCAGCCTTATTTGTATCCCGCTTTGGTACCCGCATTACACCGCGTGCAGTACAGCAAAAACTGGCACAACTGGCCATTGAACAGGGTCTGCCCATACATCTGCATCCGCATATGCTGCGCCACTCATTTGCCAGTCATATACTGGAATCCAGTGGTAATTTAAGGGCGGTTCAGGAACTACTGGGGCATGCGGATATTTCAACCACTCAAATCTATACTCATCTGGATTTCCAGCACCTGGCAGAAGTGTATGACAGGGCCCATCCCAGAGCCAGGAAAAAAACAGGGAATTAAAATAAGTTATAACTATCAGTTTGATTATAAAAGATACACCCAGCACTACCGCACTGACAATGAAGCAGGTTTTTTGATATCTGTCATTCACCTTCCGGCAAATACAGTGAAAACCCGATCGTCCAGGCTTATGCTGGTATTAGTACCTTATTTTGGAGAAAATGGAGGATGTAACCGATGAGGCAATATCTGGTGATATTATTCATGCTTGGTATAGCGGGATGCAGCAACAAATCTATATATGACAAATTTCGTATGGATGAGCGTAATAAGTGTATTAAAGAACCGCCTGCCGCCTATCATGAATGTGTTGAGCGCACGAGCAAATCGTATGAAGAGTACGAGCATGAGCGAAAAAAAATGTTAGAGACAGACAAACAGAAGGATGCAGATGGGACTGAGAAAAACCTATAAGAAATTATAAAGAGTAAAATGAAAAAACCTATGGCATTTTCAAAAGATAAAAAGTGCATCCAGATGAATATAAAGACAAGACTTTCTATATTATGGATAGTTGTAATGTTCAATATGGCTTTTGCTGATATTCTTACATTTATGCTGGAATATTCGACAGGGCACATGCCCGAGTTTCAAGCTACTCAAGGGTTCATGTTGATAGCCGCAATACTTGTGGAAATCCCGATTGTTATGATTTTCCTGTCACGAGTTCTGCATTATAAAGCAAATCGTTGGGCAAACATAATATCAGGAGTGGTAATGATTGCGTTTGTTGTAGGTGGCGGTTCGACATACCTTCATTATATGTTTTTTGCAGCTATAGAAATTTTATTTATATTATTAATTATCTGGTATGCCTGGAACTGGCCTGAACAGTGAGTATGAGCTGATACTACAGTGGAAATGAAAAAGAATAGAAAAATTTCGATAATTGTAGGGATATTAATTTTAATTGCGTACAGCATCCTTGGCACCAATAATCCAGATGCCATAATATCAGGTATGTTTTTTGAAGTAATAAGCGGGCTTGCAGTTATTGGTATTGCAATATTAATGTTTCCATTACTACAGCCCTTTGGTAAAAAAATAACTCTATGGTACCTTGCTTTAAAAGCTGTTGAAGGCACGCTTATGATTATTGCTGGGGTTTTATTTTTTATCCACACTTCCTCACTTTTAGAATTGCGTGATCAGATTTATTTATTTCATGGCTACATATTCTCTATGCCAGCTTTGTTGTTTTATTATTTATTATATAAATCAAAACTCATACCGGGATGGTTGTCAGTATGGGGAGTAATTGCTTCTATCTTATTAGTGATAGTCAATGTGTTAGAATTAATGGGAATTATTCCCGGCTTAAAAATATTGTATATACCAATAGTCTTGAATGAAGTGATATTAGCGTTATGGTTAATTCTGAAGGGGTTTAATATGTCTGCAATAAGAAATATTGGAATTGAAGTGTAATCAGCGTATTACAGGATAGCCATAATTTAGCATTTATACATAATGCTACGCACAATGTATAAATGCTAAGATTTTGGAAAAAACTAAAGTATGCAAAGAAATCTTACAATGCGGCCTGGCTCAGAATCTGAATATAAAGTTCTTGCTGAAGCAATTGGTAGCGACCATCAATCACAGCATTTAATTATGAGTAATGGTGTAAAGATTGGACTAAGAACTGAACATAATATATTTGTGTCACCTGAAGCATTAAAGGTTGCTGAAAATAGATCTGTTGAAAAAAAAGAAAATAATAAAACTGTTATACACCACGTATCCACTAAACAAAAAAGAACTTCAAATGACTCTAAAGAAAGCTCTATTTCTCTAAAAGCTAAAGAAGCATTAGCAAGCAGTATAGTGAAACAAAAAATACAGGAAAATCATTGAAAAGAAACTTTGTATTAATTGATTTTGAAAATGTACAACCAAAAAACCTTGAAGTACTCAAGGATAACAATTTTAAAGTTATTGTTTTTATTGGAGAAAAGCAGACAAAAATACCATTTGAGCTTGCACAAGCAATGCAATCTCTTGGCGAAGATGCTGATTATATCAAAATTAATGGTAATGGTCCAAATGCTCCTGATTTTCACATAGCATTTTATATTGGTCACATTGCAGCAAAAGATAATGATTGTTATTTCCACATAATCTCAAAAGACACGGGGTTTGACCCATTAATAAGGCACCTTAAATCAAGAAAAATACATGCTCAAAGGGAAAAAGCAATTACCGACATCCCATTATTAAAAATAGCTAATTCAAAATCAAAACCCGAGAGGGTTGATGCAATTGTGGCGTTTTTGAAAGCACGAGATAATGCAAAGCCTAGAACTTTAAAAACATTATCCAACTCAATAAATTCATTGTTTGCACGAACATTAGAAGAAGTTGAGTTGTCAGGTTTGGTTGAAGAGCTTATAAACAGAAAAGTTGTTGTTCAAAATGGAACAAAAGTTACTTATAAATTGTAAAGAAATTTTAAAAAGGGCGTGCTGATGGCAAGCTAGAGCTATGCTTTCTGTCAACATAGCTTTGGTTTCCACAGACGCCGACGTAATGTGAAAAATCCTGAGAGGAAGTACGAATGATTGAAGGTAGTTGCATGTGTGGAAAGGTCACATATGTAATAAAGGGCGAGATTGGTAGTATTACTCATTGCCATTGCACCACATGCCGAAAAGCACATGGATCAGAATTTTCTTCTGTGACTGCAGTGCAGATAGAAGATTTTGAGTTCAAGTCAGGAAGTGTGCTTATTAAATGTTTCCCTTCCTCACCAGACAAGGTCAGATGTTTTGCTCAATTGTGGCTCACCTATTTATGCCCATAGAGAAGGGCAGGCCCACTATATCCTTTGTTTGGGAACACTGGACGATGTTCCAGGGATAAGGCCGGTAAATCATATTTGGCTTAGTCTAAAAGCACCCTGGTATGAACCAGATACAGATTGTAACTTACCAAAATTTGAAGAATGGGCTGATGATTGCTAATTATCAAATGCATAACATGACACCTAAGAGGGTATTCAAAAGTATTATGTCCTTAGAAAAATTTAATATGGAGATGTATCTTTGAGTGAAAAATCACAGCTTATGTTAATGGCTGAATATAACCAGTTAATGAATCAGCGTATTTTTGAAGCATCTTCAAATCTTTCAGATGAAATACTGAATGAAGATAAAGGTGCATTTTTCAAATCAATATTAATGACATTAAATCATATTATGATTGGAGATATTTTATGGTTAAAAAGATTTTCAGAGCACCCGGGTAATTACACCTCATTAAAACAGATTAATGACTTCACTCAGCCAGAAAGACTGGATCAAATTTTGTTTAATGACTTGAACCTGTTGTATAAAGAACGAAAAAAATTAGATGAGATAATTATTGATTTTTGTAATGAATTAAAAGAAGAAGACATATCAAACCCATTAAATTACACAAACTTTAAAAAAGAAATTCATTGTAAAAATTTTGGCTACCTTATCTTACATGTATTCCTTCACCAAATTCATCATCGAGGCCAGGTAACAACCCTTTTATCTCAAGAGGGTATTGATTTTGGAGACACAGATATTCCAGAGATCGTGCCAGATGAAACAGGCATAACTAATAAGGTTCAAGAAATAAACATTGGTGACTGAAATTACCAGCATGCCAAAAATTCTTTGCCAACCACTAAATACATTCGGGAAGGAAATATAAGCTATAAAGAGGTGTGGAGTAATCTCAAAATGGGTGACATCATTAAAACGCGGATTCAACTCTGAAGTGCAACGCATGAAGTTCCAGTTCTTGCAAATGATAGACAATGGTCTAAAAATCTATTGCCAGCAGGTTCTTGAGCGGCCTGCTCATTTAGTCAGAATATTATTACCCAAATGAGCCCAGAAAATCCCGGATTTACTGACCCTGAAACTATTAGGCACGCAAGATGGGATACAGACATATTGGGAGCAGAAAAACCAGACCAGTCTGGATGGTAAGTCAACCTATGTAGTGGAGAAGAACAGTTAATGATGTAGCGGTATAAATATATTTCACAGGGGTTGACCTATACCGACCGGTCTAGTATAGTGCACCTCATGATGACTACAGACACTCGACAGCAGATATTGGATACGGCCGCAACGTTATTTCATACCCAGAGTTACAGTGGTGTGGGTGTTGCCACAATCTGTAAAGCTGCCGGTGTGTCCAAAGGCAGTTTTTTCCATTTCTTTCCCAACAAGCAGGAACTGGGTGTGGCGGTTCTGGAGCAATTTCGGGAAAATATCAATACTACCCTGGTGGCCAAGGCGTTCTCGTCGCACTACCTACCACTGGAGCGAATTCAGAGGTTTGTCGATGAATTGTATCGTTTTCAGAAGGAGCAAGCCGAACAGCATGGCCATCTGCCGGGCTGTCCTTTTGGAAATATCGTCATGGAACAGGCGACCCAGGATGAAGTACTGCGCGCCAAGGCCGATGGTTGTATTCGATCCATTACCAATCATCTACGAACCGCTGTTGCGGATGCGGTGCAAAGCGGTGATTTACCTCCGGTGAACGAAGCTGCAACCGCGGACGCCATGTTTAGTTATTTGGAAGGCATTCAGCTGATGGCCAAGTCGCGCAATGACGCGGAGGTCATCAAGACGCTGGGATCGGCTGTGACATCGATCCGGGTGCTGTTAAAGACGTAGTTATACTAATTAGGAAGAGAAGAGGGAAGCTTTGCATGAAGTTTGATCATATAGCTATCAATGCTGTCAACCTTGAGGAAGAATTTGAATTCCTTACGGAGTTTTTGGGCTTGAGCATGTTGCAGAAGATGTATTTGTCGGCTGGGTTGAGAAAGTCAAAAACGCTGGCATTGAGGTTGTTGCTGGGCCAAAACCTCAGCGTGGTGACGAAACAATGCTATTTAGAACTCCGAGAAAGAACATAATCGAGATAGGTTACCCGTATGCCAGAGAGACAATCACTAATCAAACGTATTAGCAACACACACCCACTGGAACCCAAAAATGGTGTGGGTGAGCTTATTCTTCGTACTTTTTACTTTCAAAGTATACCAACCGGTCTATATAGGCCAATTTACTAAGGAGGTGCTAACCATGCCTGATACCAATCAAACCCTGGATGCCCGTGGACTCAACTGCCCGTTGCCCATTTTGCGAACACGCAAAGCACTGAACACCCTGACAGCGGGCCAGACCCTGCAGGTGATCGCGACCGACGCGGGTGCGGTGAAAGACATCAGTGCGTTCTGTGAACAGACCGGCAACGAGTTGCTTTCGACCAGTCAGTCCGGAGAAGAGCACATTTTTGTGATTCGAAAAGCATAACACGACAACTTTTAACCCGTTCGCACAGCGAACTTCATTACGTAACGATAGGAGAAAACTATGCCACTAACACTAACCTTAACTGAAGGTGTACTGCCTGAGGACGCAGAACAACAGGCCGTCTCAAAAATCACTGATGCCATGCTCAAATGGCACGGCTTGTCTGGGAATAAAGTCATGACTCCCAATGTCACCGCGCAGGTGAATATCCTGTCCGAGAAAGCCACCTTTTCTGGCGGCAAGCCCTTTGCCGGTGCCTGGGTGGAATGGAAAACACCGTCATTCGCTTTTAATACCCGTGAAATCCAGACCGGCTTTTTCAAGGATGCCACGGACATCATCCATGAACTGTCCGGCGGTAAGCAGCCAAGGGATCATATCTACGTCAATGTGGTTCATACCGTGGACGGAGCCTGGAATCTTGATGGCCAGGCCATGACCAATGAGCAACTCGGTGACGCTATTTCACGAGGGTAAACCGGCCGCAAGTTTATGAAAGATGAACAAGCGACCGAACGGACACTACCCTCAAGGACTATCCACACGATGACAGCATTTGGGTCCTTGAACGTTCGGTTGCTTTTTATTCAGAATAAGCAGGCGGAATAACTCTGTTGAGTGGATAAGGTACCAATACAATGAATAAATACGAAACACCAGATGAGGGCAATAGCTTGAGTCGCCGTGAGGTGCTTACTTCGATGGCTACGACCATCGTTATCGCGATGACTGGTGGGCTTGTTACGCACCTTAGTTTTGCTCAGCAGTCTAGCAACAACAATGAGATGAATATTATGGGAAATGTATTTCCTGGAGCTTTTATATAATAGTGAACTTCAGATTTCACTTCCTTTCGATCAGGCCCCCTGGCAGATGGACTCTCCGTTCTACGTTTAAGAGAAAAATATGAATAAAGCAAGAATTTTACACACGATGTTGCGGGTTGGAAATTTACAGCGTTCAATCGATTTTTACTGTAAAGTGATGGGTATGCGCGTACTGCGTACCCTGGATCAGCCTGAGGACAAGTTCACGCTAACATTCCTGGGTTATGGGGACGAGCCGGAAACTTGTGTTCTTGAATTGACCTATAACTATGGAGTCGAACGCTACGATTTGGGTAGTGCGTTCGGGCATATCGCCATTGGGGTGGAGGACTGTGAGCAAGCCTGTTCTGACGTAACTGCACGTGGTGGTGAAGTGGTCTATGGTCCTGCCATGATGGATGGTCTGAACGAGATGATCGCATTTGTGAAGGATCCGGACGGTTACCAGGTTGAACTGGTAGAGCGCCCTGAATATGAATTATTGTAACAGGGTCGGTTACAAACCTGTACCAGGTGAAGTCTAAATAATGGAAGGCTCTTGTTCAGAGTCGAATACACATTATTTTGGAGTTCCCTGATGAAAAATTATGATGTACAGAGTATAGAATTGAATGTGTCGCGCCAAAAGGCATTTGACTTCATCGCCGATCCGACACGGCTGTCGAGCTGGACGCAAGCCTTTGCGTCAGTCGAACCGGGCCGGGCGATCATGAGAAAAGCCGAGGTTGGCCTTGATGTGGTTTCGTCACCGAATTGTGGCACGGTAGACTGGCACATGACATTTTCCAACGGCGATGTCGCGACAGCGTGTTCCAGACTGGTAGACAACGGAAAAGGGCGGTGTATTTACAGTTTTATCCTCCTGCCGCCACCAGTACCGCTGGAGCAGCTTGAAGGGGCGCTGGACGAGCCGTCCAGAACACTGACAGAAGAACTTGGGAAACTCATGACTATCCTCGAACATCATGACTGAACGGCAGAATAAGCAGAATCCCGGTCTTGAACATAACGTCACTATAGCCAGGACAGGTGACCGGGATGCTCTGGAGGCCGTGATCCTGGCAGTTCAGAATGACGCTTTGGCCTGGCATTGCATTTTCTCTGGCATCCCCAGGATGCTGAGGATGCCACACAGGAAATCCTCATTCGGGTCATCACCGGACTCGGTAATTTCCGTGGCGATAGTGGATTTCGCACTTGGGTTTACCGGATTGCCTGTAACAGCTTGCTCACTTTGCGTAAACAATAGTATTACAGGACAACCATAATTTAGTTTAGTTCAACCTGAATA
>JALUZF010000148.1 GCA_027012135.1 Gammaproteobacteria bacterium | reverse complement strand
CCCTTTAAAGGCATGGCTCAGTTAAGCCGTTCTGCATTCAGTGCCGCCGGCGGCCTGTTTCTGATTGTCATTATTATGGGCGGCATCTACGGCGGTATATTTACCCCGACCGAAGCCGCTGCAGTTGCAGCCGTCTATGCTTTTTTTATCTCAGTATTTGCCTATCGCGATATTAAACTGCGTCATGTCCCCAAAGTACTGGTGGATGCAGGCAAAACCAGTGTTATGCTGATGTTTATTATTGCCAATGCCATGCTGTTCGCCTTTGTACTGACTTCAGAACGTATCCCCCATGAAATTGCCCAGTGGATCGTTTCCATCGGCCTGCCGGTCTGGGGATTTTTACTGATAGTCAATATTATGCTGCTGATAGCCGGTAATTTTATGGAACCTTCCGGTATTCTGCTGATTATGGCCCCTATTTTATTCCCCATTGCCATCCAGCTGGGAATTGATCCCATTCACCTGGGTATTATTATGGTGGTTAATATGGAAATAGGCATGATCACCCCGCCCGTAGGACTTAATTTATTCGTGACCTCAGGGATCACCGGAATGAGTATGATTGACGTGATTAAAGCCACCTATCCCTGGCTGTTAGTACTGCTCAGCTTCCTGATGATTATTACCTATATACCCCAGGTATCCATTTTTCTGCCCAATTTATTAATGGGGCCGGAAACGGTTAATATGTAGTTTATTAATTAAACAAACGACAGGAACAGGACAATGAAATTGATACCCGCTCTGCTTTTCAGCTTTTTTACCGCCATGATTTTCTCAGTGCCCGCTTATGCTGAAGAAGATTTAATGGTCAATTCCAGAAACCTGACCTTATCTACGGCCATAAAAATTGCCCAGGCCGCTATTGTGGAATGTACTAAAAAAGGCATTCAGATTGGTGTTACAGTCGTTGACCGGCAAGGTATTGTACAGGTTACTCTGCGTGATACCATTGCCGCTCCTATCACCCTGCCTATCAGTAAAGGCAAAGCTTTTACAGCGGTTAATTTTAATGCGCCCACATCGGTCCTTGGAGACAGGGCTAATGGTCCCATTGGCCGTGCTCCCGGTATTATTATGTCTGCCGGAGGTTTACCTATCCAGGCCGGGGGCTCATTACTCGGAGGGGTAGGTGTTAGTGGCGCACCTTCTGGAAAAACAGACGAACAATGTGCTCAGGCAGGAATAAACGCAGTGCTTGATGATCTTGAAATGTCCATGTAAAAATTATATGTAGAACTAAGATCAAAGTTGTGTGGGGGAGAAAAATTGTAAATTAAAGCATAAAATTGCCCACTTTTTAAAGCATATACTTGCACTTTCTATACAATAATCATTGTTTGAGTAAACTTGCCGTTAAAACACCAGATTTCCTTTCAATTTGTAGTTTTATTAAAAAATGATGATTCAGTTTTAAAGCCAGTCTGGTTTTGTGTTAGACGGAAAAAATGAACGGCGCGCACCAGCATATAACGGTCATTTGTGGGGAAATCAGAAGTTGTCTTTTATGTCCTGTAAAGCAGACAATACTTCTGACCTAATAATATGCCTGGAGTTAAATGGTAATATAAAATTCCCTAAAAAATTTCACCGGTTATTATAAAAATATTTGCCTGGTTTTATCTATAAACTGTTTATTATCCTAATTTTAGTGTTATCCAGAAAAGAAATACAAACTATAAAGTGAGTTTTTGAGTAAGCTTCAAATATGTGCCATAATTAAACAAAACTATTTAGTAACTTGTTGTCGCCCTCCGCTTTGCGGAGGGCGACAAAACGCTTGAACGGACAATTTTTGATTTTATCTGTTGAGCTATCGCTCACAGATAAAATCAAAAATCGCCGCTCAGCTCCGCATTATGTATCCAATAAAGCAAGTTTGATTTATGCTACATCTTTGAATATTTCTGGATGATGAAGAGCAATTTCAGCTAGTTTTAGCATGACTCCAGGAGGCGAATAACGTCCTTGTTCCCAGTCACGCAAAGTAGCAACAGGCGTACGAATTAGTTCGGAAAAAGCTTGTTGTGATAACTTTAATTGCTTTCGTGCATCCCTGATTAAGATTTGTTCAGGGGTATAAACTCTGCCTTGCTGACCTGCAACCGATTCTTTCAGGCTTTTTTCCAGGTCTGGTAACATTTCGCCAGCGTCATCTTCTATAGCATTTTTTATGTTTTCAATATTCATGTCCGTTTAACCTTTTTTATATCATTGGCAGTCATATTTTCTTGTTTTACCTTTTTATAAATATAAATAAGTTCAATGACGCCCTGTTCAGACAAGTTAAAATAAATTATTAGTGTGCCACCTCTTTTTCCACTACCTTTTACAGCCCATCGAATTTTTCTGGCACCTTCCGCTAGGTTATAACATCGCCTGCTTTGGGGTTATTTGAAATAAAACTTATAAAATCAAGGCGCTCATCTTCAGTCCATATTTTATCTGCTAATTTTGAAAAAGTGGGCGTTTCTATTACTGTTTTTATAAGATAATTATACGGGATACCCGTACAATATCAATATTAACCTAAAGATTATGAATGACGGATTTCCATCCACAACAGTCATTTTTCAAGATTTTACAAGGCAGGAAATATGTCCGTTAATTGAAACAATTTTGCCAATTATATAAAGATAACGCCTTGTGCAAGTTTTAACTAAAATCCAGGCAAGGATTTATCTTGCTTTAAACCATAAAAATACACTTATTTACCAATAATCAAATGGCTTGTTAAAGAAAGCATAAAATTGCATTGCGCCTTTCCGGAAAAACAAGCTAAATAAAATTTTTTCAGGGATAAAACTGCACAAAATGTAATTTTATGATTTGAACTACAAAAATTATTTGGGGGAATTTACTGGATATAGAAAGAGGCTGAAAAATAATGGCGAAGAGGGGGGGATTCGAACCCCCGAAACCTTTCGGTTTACACACTTTCCAGGCGTGCGCCTTCGACCACTCGGCCACCTCTCCACGAATTAAGTCGGGCAGAATAAACTACTTGGGGTATAAAATCAAGGATATTGTTATTTTTTTGCTTCCAGCAGTTCCCAGCGTTGATAGGTATTTTCCAGTTCTTTGTTAAGGTCTTCCAGTTCCGCCAGTTTTTTATTAATAAAAAACTTTTCCTGCTGATAAAAGTCAGGCTCGGCTATTTCGGCTTCTATTTCTGTCTGCTGTTCTTCCAGCTGCTCAATTTTAGCCGGCAGTTTTTCCAGTTCCTTCTGTTCGCTAAAGGTGAGCTTGGCCGCAGTATTATTATTGCCTGATGCCTTTGGTTCTTTATCCGACTTTATTTTTTGCTGCTGTGGTTTTTTGCCTGAATCCTTGCTGCCCACTGGTTCTTTACGCTGTCTGAGCCAGTCGTCATAACCGCCGACGTATTCATTTAGTTCCCCGTTTTCAAATACCAGGGAACTGGTGATCACATTATTTAAAAAAGCCCGGTCATGGCTGACAATAATCAGGGTGCCCTGGTATTCCATTAACAGGGATTCCAGCAGTTCCAGGGTGTCGCTGTCCAGATCATTGGTAGGTTCATCCAGTACCATTAGGTTGGCCGGTTTGGTAAACAGCTTGGCGAGCAGCAGGCGGTTACGTTCACCGCCCGATAAGGCACGAACAGGCACTTTGGCCCGCTGCGAGGAAAACAGAAAATCCCTTAAATAACTGTACACATGACGATCCCGTCCGTTAATGGACACATATTCCCTGCCCTGCCCGATATTTTCCAGAATACTTTTGTCTTCATCCAGCTGATCTCGCAGCTGGTCAAAATAGGCAATTTCCAGCTTGGTGCCGAGTTTGACAGTACCGCTGTGCGGTGCCAGTTTTCCCAGCAGTAAATTTAACAGGGTTGTTTTACCCACACCATTAGGGCCGATGATCCCGATGCGGTCACCGCGCAAAATCAGGGTTGAAAAATCTTTAACAAGGTAATGATTTTCATATTTAAAGCTGATGTTCTCCACTTCAATAACCAGCTTGCCGGATTTTTTCTGATCATCCACTTCCAGTCTGGCTTTGCCCTGCAGATTTCTGCGCTGACTGCGTTCATCCCGCATGGCCTTAAGGGCTCTTACCCGGCCTTCATTACGGGTACGACGGGCTTTAATGCCCTGACGGATCCAGACTTCTTCTTCCGCCAGCTTTTTATCAAACAGTTCATTGGCTTTGGCTTCCGCATGCAGCAGTTCTTCCTTGCGGCGTAAATAGGTCTGGTAATCACAGGGAAAGGACACCAGCTTGCCACGATCCAGCTCCAGAATACGGGTAGCCACATTTTGCAGAAATATCCGGTCATGGGTAATAAACAAAACACAGCCGCTGTAACTTTTAAGGAAATTTTCCAGCCAGAGAATGGATTCTATATCCAGGTGGTTGGTCGGCTCATCCAGCATCAGAATATCCGGCTCATTAGCCAGGGCTTTAGCCAGCATGACCCGGCGTTTTAAACCGCCGGACAGATTTTCAATTAAATCATCACCATTGAGCTGCAGACGGGAAATGGTTTCTTCCACTCTCTGAACCATAGACCAGCCATTAATCGCTTCCAGATCATGTTGAATGGCTTCCATTTTTTTTAAGGCCTGCTCATCTCCCTGACTGACTTCATGCAGCACATGGTGGTAATCCTGTAATAACTGCGCCGCATTGCCCATACCGGAACTGACAATATCAAACACACTGCCGGTTGCTTCATGGGGAACCTCCTGAGAAAGAGACGCCACAACCAGCCCGTCTTTCTTGCGAATATCCCCTTCATCCGGCTGCATCTCGCCCTGAATTAAACGCATTAAGGTGGTTTTACCCGTACCATTACGCCCAATCAGACAGACCCTCTCCCCTCTGTCGAGGGAAAAACTGGCATGATCCAGCAACACATGGGTACCAAAGGCCAGGCTAAGATCATCGATGGAAAAAATGGACATAAATATCAGGCTCAATCAGGGTAAATTTAAAGGAGGCTATTATACCTAAACTTTCTATAACTGTTCAGAATAATTCAGAATATCGTAGAGTGACTGGTTGCAGGTAGTGTATTTACGGGGTTTTGAAAACATGGATGTTTTCACAATCACTGGGATAAGAACTTTTTACAAAACAAGTTTTGAAAAGTTCTAAACCGATACACGGACGTACTCGAGCGCCCCCGGAAATACACTACCTGCAACCAGTCACGATCCGTTTTATAAAAGATATACAACTTTCTTTATAAAATCAGTCTATAATAAATACAGGTTATCATAATCCTGTCAGAGAACTTTTTATGAGAAATATAAGCTGCGCTTTTGTTATTTTAGTCTTTACTGTCCTGATCACTGCCTGCTCCACATCCACCTGGACAAAAGACGATAATTACAACCCGGATACCCGGGAAATTGAAAAAATTGAATTTTCTCCTTATTACCAGTTAAAAACCCAACTGATTCCCGGACTTGAGTTAATTTTAGTGTCTCATCTGCACAAGGAAACCATACCCGGTGCCTATACGCTAAAAAAAGATACCCGGCGCCTGCTGCCTAATGATTATATGGTGGCCAATGATGTCACCCTGTATTTAAGAAATGGTTCAGATAAGCCGGTCAATCTGGAGTTATTGGCTGTGGTGCTGGATCAGAAAAAACTGCCTTATTCTTCCCGCAGTGTTTTTCTTCCTGCACACAGTTCACAAAGTTACCGACTGGGTCAGATAAAAGTTGATTTCAGGCAAACCAGTCTGAATGTAAAAATAGAATATGTGGGTTCAGCACACCGGGAGCAGGAGTTTGATATGTTAAGAGTGCCCGTTAATGATATCAAAAATATGGGGATAGGCATCAGAAAATTCATGGACATGCTGTAAATACTTCAAATCATTCTCATCATCAATATCCTGTTGCCGGGCTAATTCCTGCCAGCTGATCTTTAACTCCTTCAGGCGTTTACGGGTCTGCCGCATGACCTGCTCACTGCCCCAATCAATACCAGTAAAATTTCCGGGAACTGAACATCTGGCACCGACCAGTACATAACCTCCGTCACGGGCAGGTGAAAATACCATATCATGATTATCCAGGGCGGCTATGGCCTGTTCCAGGTCATTCTGGTTTAAAAAAGGACAGTCTGTTCCAATCAGTATGGCTCTGGAAAAATGACTGAGTGACTGTTTCAGGGCATGTGCCATTCTCTGACCCAGGTCATCCCCCTTCTGTGTTGTGATCTGTAATTCTGTAAAAGGATACCGTTTCAGAAAAAAAGCTGTTCTGCTTTCAGGGGTAATACACAGACAAACAGGGGCAAGATGGTAGGTATGGATTTTATTAAGGGTAAAATCCAGTAGAGCGGTATAGAGCTCAGTGGCTCCTGCTGCACCCAGTGCCGGGATCAGCCGGGTTTTAACCTGCCCGTAAACCGGCTCCCTGGCAAAAATAATAATCTGCGTATCAAGGTATTGCAGCTTATTCTGGCTTAAACCACCGTTAGTCATTGGAAGGGTAATATTTTTGATGTAACTTTGCAGGACTGACACCGAAAAAATACTGCAAACGCAATAACCACATGAAAAAAATGGTTTTAAACGTACCGTTCTGCTGCCAGCGACGGGACGAGGTGCAGACCGGTGTTTTTATGCAACAGGATCGGGAAAATTTTTTCAGGCGTCGGGAAAACTCAATATCTTCCATTAATGGAATATCAGGAAAGCCGCCGCTGTTATGATACAGACTTCGGTTTACAAAAATAGCCTGATCACCGGTGGCAATCCCGGTCAGGCAGGAACGGATATTCATCATGGCCGCAATAATTCTGAACATAATGGCTGAACCCGACAGTCGGACATTAAAACGTCCCCATTGCCCCCCCTTCTCCACAGCCTGTAAAATAAGCTGATCCGCCTGTACAGGTAAACGGGTATCGGCATGCAGAAACAGGAAAATCTGCCCGGTGGCCATTTTAGCACCAATTGCCTGCTGCCGTGCCCGCCCTTTCTGCACGGACATCATACGATCCACCCAGGGCCTGGCCAGTTGACAGGTATTGTCAGAACTTTTACCGTCCACCAGTACCACTTCATGTCCCCGCTCTCTAAAAGGCTGCAAATGCTTTAAAAAGGCTTCTATATTATCGGCCTCGTTGAGTACGGGAACGATAATGGAAAGCGGCTGCCATGGCATCAGCTCAGGGCACCACCGCAACTGCTGCCCTGCCCAGCGGTACAGGCATAACAATGTCCTGCAACAATAATGTCCTTATTGTTCAGTTCAGCCAGGCTGACATTGGAAATATGCAGTTTTTCTGTTTTTCTGGTTAAGGGCAAACCCAGCATCTGATTAAAATCACAGTCATAAAGATAACCCTGCCAGTCAACACTAAGCTGGTAGCGGCACATAACACCGTCCAGGTTAGCATCAGAATGAGATTGCTGCAGCAGTTCCATATAAGGATGAAATTCCTTCCTGGACATTAACAGACTGCCGAAACGTTTAACCGGAACATTGGTAATGGTAAAGAGCTCATTAAAAACAATAGCGAACTGTTCTGCCAGAAATTTTTTGTAATCAGTTTCCAGCATTTCCTGTGAGGGTGCCAGTACCGCACCCTGAGGATTATAGACCAGGTTAAGAGTTAATGGACTGTCGGGTTGCCCATAGCCCAGTTGATTAAGCTTCTGCAAAGCCTCGATACTACTTTTAAATACCCCGCTACCTCTTTGTTTATCCACATTTTCTTCCATGTAACAGGGCATGGAAGCCACAATTTCAACACGGTTTTCTGCCAGTATTTCCGCCAGGGATTCATAGCCCGGTTCATTGAGTATTGTCAGGTTACAGCGATCAATAATATGCACCTGCATCTTATTAAGCTGCTTTATCAGGTATAAAAATTCAGGATGCATTTCCGGTGCTCCGCCGGTCAGATCTACCTTTTTAATGCCATTGTTTTTAATAAAACGCAGCGTATCGGCCAGAACTTCGGCAGTCATTGCTTCGGTTCGTTTAGGCCCGGCATTAACATGGCAGTGCTGACACTGCTGATTACAGCGGTAACCCAGATTAATCTGCAGTGTATCCAGTTGCTTTCGCCTGATATCAGGAAAGCTTATTGCCTTTAAAAGGGGTAATGTATCAAGCATATAGGTTCACAGATAAAGTTAATAAAAATAAAGAAGATGATATAACCAAAAGCAGTTGTTTACTGCCCGGCCAGTAAATAGACTTTAGCAAGTAAAAAGCCTTTAGCAAGTAAAAAGCCTGGTCAGAAAAAATCAGGGTAATGTAACCAGTTGATCAAAATTAGCACTTTGAAGGATTTGAGTTACCTCACTATTAGCATTAATAATTTTAATGCGGGTCTTGTCCCGTTCAACAAATTCCCACAGAGCAATGATCATTCCCAGAGCAGAAGAATCCAGGTACTCTGAATCCTGTAAATCCAGAATATAGTTCTGCACCTGGTCAATATCAGTATAAGCTCGACGAAATTCTGAGGCGAGGGGAAACTGAAACTTACCAATCACTTTTATTGTCAAAAAAGCTCCATCATCTGACATGCTGGTAAGAACTGACATTTTTACAGGCCCTCAGTTTAAGAATATTAAGTCATTTTCCGGTATAGATATTCAGTTTAAAAATGAAGCAGAAAATAAACAAACATGAATTTTAGCTGTATTTTACAAAAAACTCTATATCTTTTTTTAACCCAAAACCCTGTCTGTTAAACAAACAGCCCAATAAAAGCAAACCTTAAAAAATACAGGCTTTATAATAAATTTAGTCGTTATCCTGAAAAAGGATAAGTTTTAGAATAATTCAAAAAAACATGTTTATTTTTATCCACAAAAGCTGTGGATAAGTCTGTGAATAAGCTTTTAATATCTTCCTGGAAACTGCATTAACATTGAGAAAAGTATAAATTGACTACTTTTTAACCACTTAATATTACTTATATATATCAGTATGTTACATGTCAATATTATAATAAACATTAACTATGAGCTGTAATATTGTAAAAACAATCTTAAAGTACTACTTTAACAGGGAAATTGCAGCTTATTGTTAGCAAAAAATTTTAAATACATAAAAAAAGCCCCTTTAAAGGGGCTTAAATGTTTTATTATTATGTTTAAAACAGGCATCTGCAGGCGTTATTATAAACCCTCTTTTTGAATCCGTTTCTATAACTATTCTACTAATTACTTTAGCCGCTAAAATAACCCAGTGCAGACTGAATTAGAACCACATTGACCAGATCAATAAAAAAGGCACAGACCAGGGGTACAATCACAAATGCCAGATGCGATGCACCATAGCGTTGGGTGACTGCCGTCATATTTGCCATAGCCGTCGCCGTAGACCCTAATGAAATACCACCAAAGCCGGAACAGATAACAGCGGCATCATAATTACGCCCCATAATCCGAAAAATAATAAACAGGGCTATCATTGCAGCAATAACGAACTGGGCAACAACCATGGTGATAATAGGACCGGCCAGATCAACAATAACCCATAGCTGCATACTCATCAGGGACATGGCCAGAAAAATACCCAGGGAAATATCAGCCACCAGAGCCAGAGCTTTTTTCCGGGTATTCCAGTCCAGCCATGTGACTTTTTTAGAGACATTGGGTGTCAGAAAGCTTGAGATAAGGATACCGGCAAACAGGCAGGTAACAAATAAAGGCAGTTTCAGCCCCATTTCTTCCAGAGTTTCATTAAGTACCATACCAATCATAATGCTGAAATGGATACCTAATATAGCATGTAAAAAACCCATGTAGTCAATTTTGGAGTCCTCTTCTTCAAAGTGTATACCAACTTCCTGCACCGTATTGTTTTCAGGTTTTAAATTATGTTTTTTTATCAGGTAACTGGCAATAGGTCCGCCCATTAAACTGGCAAAAATCAGCCCGAAAGTGGCACAGGCAATGCCAATTTCCATGGCATTGTGAATTCCGAATTTTTCAGCAAAAGTCGGTGCCCAGGCAATAGCCGTACCATGTCCGCCAATAAGAGAAACTGTACCGCCAAGCATGCCGATAACGGGATCAAGGCCGAATACTGAAGCAATGGAAACCCCCACCAGATTCTGCAGGATCATATATATAATAGTAGCGGTTAATAGCACAAGCAGAGGCTTGCCGCCTTTAACCAGATCCATAATATTGGAATTTAAGCCGATAGTGGTAAAAAAGTAGACCAGCATGATATCTCGGGCAGCCAGGTCAAATTCTACAGAGACTCCCAGGATAAAATGCACCAGGGCAAAAATTATGGAAAACAGCAGACCGCCGACCACAGGTTCCGGTATATTAAAATCACGCAAAACGGTGAATTTAAAATTTAATGCCTTACCAATAAACAATACAATTATGGCAATGGTTACCGAATAAAAAGAAGTAAAATTGAGAATATTGTCCGTCAGATCCATAAATTGTCCTTTGATAAAACCCGCTTATTTTTGAGCCGGTGTGCTGATTACTTTGCGTAAAACCAGATAGCCTGCAACGCCCGAGATTAGAGAGGCAAGGATAATTCCTACCTTAGCATTTAGCAAGTAATTCATCTGTTCAGAAAAAGCCAGTCCGGCAATAAATATAGACATGGTAAAACCAATACCTGCCAGCAGAGAAACCCCGCCAATCATGGGCATAGTCACCTTGTCTGGTAAGCTGCTCCAGCCCATTTTTACCACAATCCAGGAAAAACCGAACACACCCAGTACCTTACCTGCCACCAGGCCAATAGAAATCCCCATGGTTACCGGATGGGCAATCATATTACCCAGTTCACTGAAATTAATGGTGATGCCGGCATTGGCCAGGGCAAATAAAGGTACAATAAGAAAGGATACCCACAGATGCATACCGTGCTCTACCCTTTGCAGGGGGCTTTCCATATTATGTACATAATTTTCCATGGTCTGCATAATCGCCTGCTGTTCGGAATTTTCCAGAATGCTGCGTTGAGGATGATCGGCTTTTTTAAAACGAGCCATTAAGGCAGTAATTTTTTCACTGAAATCAGTCCCTTTAAAACGTGAATCCGCTGGTATAGTCAGAGCCGTCAGAACGCCGGCAAGGGTTGCATGGATACCCGACTCCATCATACCCAGCCACATAAAAAAGCCGATCAGCATATAAGGCAGAGGATTTCTGACGCCCAGCCTGTTGATCCCTATCAGCATAACCAGGGCAATACCGGCAAAACCCAGAGCCAGTAAGTTGATATCTGCTGTATAAAACAGGGCAATAACAATCACCGCACCCAGGTCATCAACAATAGCCAGGGCCAGCAGAAAAGCAATCAGCGGTTTAGGGATCCGGTTACCCAGCAGCGCCAGTACACCCACCGCAAAGGCAATATCGGTTGCCATTGGGATCCCCCAGCCGCCGCTGGCATCGGTGCCGCTATTAATAGAAGTATAAATCAGTGCGGGAATAACCATACCGCCGATTGCGGCGCCAATGGGTAAAACAGCCTTACGAATTTCAGCCAGTTCCCCAATCAGCACTTCCCGCTTAATTTCCAGTCCCACCATTAAAAAAAACAGAGCCATCAGGCCGTCATTAATCCAGTGGTGGATTGTCCGGCTCATACTGTAGGGGCCAATATTAATACTCAGTTCGGTATGTAAAGCCGCTTCATAAAAATGTACCAGTCCGGTATTGGCCGCCACCATGGCCAGAATGGCACAGGCCATCAACAACAATCCTGATGAAGCTTCATCATGGACAAATTCTTCAAACGGAGTCAGAGCATCATGCCAGGCTTTTTCAAGGGAAGTTTTTTTATAGTTTTTTGAGTCATCTTTACTATTAGCCACGGACAGTCCTTTATACAGGTAAAATTATGAGTGTTCTTTTATGAGCAATATTTGACTACGACAATTGAACAGGATTCGGAAAATTACTTTAATTTTTTAGGCGGGCATAATTATGCCTCCATAAAGGAGGCATAATTATGTTATTGCTACTTACTTTTTAGACTTCTTTTTATTATTTTTCTTACCTGACTTCTTATTTTTTTTGGCTTTTGCTTTTTTGGCCTTGTCTTTCTTTATTTTGGCTTTTTTTGCTTTTGCCCTGGTTTTTTTCTTATCTGCTTTTTTCTTAGCCAGTTTTAACAATGCTTTTTTGGACTTTTTCTTGTCGTCTTTTTTCTTCTTGTCTTTTTTAGCCATGGTTCAACTCCTTATATCATTATGTTGTTTATATGCTAAATATAAAATAGACAGGCTACCAGGTTATAAATACTATAACATAAAGGCTATAACACAAAAGCCATGTCATAAATTTGTAACAAAGACCTTATCAAGAAGGTAATATAGATCCATCAGAAAGTCAAAGTTATTCGTCGCTATTCTTTGCCTGTTCATTGGCATTCTCTTTAGCCTGTATTCCTTCTTTTGCCACAGCCATGGCTGTAGCACACTCTACTATGGTTTTTGCAGCCAGTTCATTAAACTCATCACTCAGCGCATCATTTTCCAGTTCTTCTACAAAGCTGCTGAAATCCCTGGCATTCTGATCATCATCAACCTTATGTTTTAATTTTAACTGGGCCAGAGAAGTACCCAGCAGACGTATACAGGTAGCAAGTTGTTCCTTACTGGCCTGCTGCAGAGATTCATCCAGTAACTGGTTTAAACGTGAAATATCTTCTAGTGATAATTTTTTCAATTGTTATTCCTGCTTCTTATACTCAGATTATGCTCAGCTTATACTCAATGATTAATGCTTTAACGATTTAGCAACTGAGCTTTTAAACTGGCGGGTAAATCAGTAATAGTTAATGTTTCTTTATCCGGATCAAATATTACTGAATCACCAATGGCTTCTTCATTAATGGTAATACTGATGCGGTCATTTCGCCCGCTGAGTTTATTAAAACGACGAATTACCGTTTTATTGGGGGCAATTTCCTGGCTCAGTTTAAACTGTTCGCTATTAACATAATTTAAAAAATCATCCACGACCCCTTCAGCAGCATAATTGGAAAAATCTTTAATATCTACATTCTGACCTTTGTCGGCCTGTTCCAGACAATATTCTGATGCTTTATGTTTAATCTGAGATTTTTGCTCATCATCGGCAATTTTTTCTTCACAAAACTGGCTGACAGCATTAAATAATTCACTGGTCTCCTGTTTTGAACTGATGGCTTCGTCACTGCCAATAAATTTCCTGAAATATTCTGAGAGTTTATGACTTTCCTTACCACGGATCATAGAAATATATCGATCCGACTGTTCACTGTCCTGCCAGTCGGTTAAATCAATTCGGGCTGCCAGATGCAGTTTGCTCAGTTCCAGATAATCCACGGGATCAATTTCAAGATTTGAATTAACCGCCATCCCAGAAGCATTATTAAGCATGCTTATCATTAAAAATTCACTGCCGAACAGGGTATAGTGAACAAATATCAGATAGCCGCCGGTGGCCTTACTGGCCTGATCAATATAATGCTTTAATAACTGCATAGCCTGTTGTGACAGTTCCACAAAATCAATGCTTTTATCAAGATAAGAGGACAACAGAGTCTGCAGACTTTCCGGTTTATCCTGCTCTTTATCTTCCTGTTCCTCATTTAAAAAAGCACCGAATACCTTGCTGGGTTTGCTATTATAGACCTTATTTAAATCAGCCAGGAAAGTTTCCAGTGACTCAGAGGGTGCAATGGTTTCAGACTTCAGTGACAGGGTGGATGCACCCTGATCAGCCAGTTTATCAACCTGGTGGATTATAAAGTTATGGATCAGCATTTTCAGGTTTTAGTCGTTATTGTGATTGGGAAGTCAGCATTAAAGAAATTTTGCAGGGCCTTAAACAGGTACCAGCTATCTTTGCTGCCGGCCAGTTCACGGATTGAATGCATGGCAAATGTGGGGACACCGATATCCAGGGTTTTTACACCGATTTCTGCGGCCGTAATTGGACCGATGGTACTGCCGCAGCCCATATCGGTGCGTACCACAAAATTTTGCAGAGGCACTGCCGCCGCTGCAGCCATCACTTTAAACAGAGCTGTGGTCTCACTATTGGAGGCATAACGCTGGTTGGCATTGGTTTTAATAACCGGGCCATGGTTTATCAGAGGGCCGTGATTTGCATCATACTTATCAGAAAAATTGGGATGTATGCCATGAGCATTATCCGCAGAAATAAGCATGGAACGGTCAATCAGACAGCTTAACTGTTCATTAGTATTGACCATGCGTTCCAGTACGGATTTTAAAAATGGCCCCTGTGCACCGGAGCTGGAGGTACTGCCTACTTCCTCGTGATCACTGCAGATCAGCAAACTGGTTACTGCATTATCGGCCGTCATTAACGACCGGCTACCTACATAACAGCTTAGTAAATTATCCAGGCGACTGCTGGCAATAAAATCATCTTCCAGCCCCACATAGGCAGCATGCTGGGTATCATAGAAACTCAGTTCATAATCCAGGATTTTATTAATATCCAACTGTGCATCCTGTTTCTGTAGTTGAATTCGTAGAAAGTTATTTAATGTGGTGTTTTTATTCTGGTCTGAATCCTGCACCAGAACTATCGGCGGGATATCCGTCTGGGCATTGATGGAGCGGTTTTTATTGGCATCCCGATCCAGATGTATAGCCAGACTGGGAATACTGGCAATCGCTTTTTTAAAATTAATCAGTACAGATTTAATCTGCTGATGTGAATCCTGGTAAACCACCTTCCCCGCAAGGGACAGGTCGCGATCAAACCAGGGGTTTAACAGCACACCGCCATAAACTTCAACCCCCAGTTTTAAACAGGAGTAACTGGAAATTTCAGCATTAGGCTTAACTTTCAGACAGGGACTGTCAGTATGTGCACCAAGCATACGGATACCGGTCTCAGTAATGTTTTCCTTACCATAAATAAAGGCAATAATAGACGCGCCATTACGGGTAACATAATAACGTTCTCCCGGTTCCAGTTTCCATTGTTCAGATTCACTTAATGCCTTAAAACCATAGCCTTCAAGCAACTGGAGCTGCTGCTGTACGGCATGAAACGGGGTTGGCGAAGCATCCAGGAAATTAAACAGCCCCTGATTAAAATCAGTCAGTTCCAGTGGCTCAATCTGTGCTGCTTTTTGCGGTTCTTTATGCATAGCTTTTTTATGTATATTAGGGCTTATTGTTCCGCATGGACATTATAAGCTGAAGGATTCACTTTAGCCGGTACCACATATTTTCTGCTGGGCAGCAGTTTCATGGCTTCCTCTTTAGACACTTCGGTAAATATCGGCTTGCCCCCCAGCACTTCGTATTCGACATCCACCCGGACATAATAGATTTTGCCGGCCTGAACATCCAGAGTGATGGAAGAACCCTGTTCCTCATTACGGTCATCCACAATATAAGTATGCTTACCGGGTGAGACAAAAACATAGAAATAACTGTCCTGCGCCATGGCACCCACAACCTGCTTACCTTCTGAAACCTGAAAGCGATAGGTGGAACCAATAAAGCCGGGGGTGCGGTAAAAATAAATCAGCGCCTGGTCCGGGTTTGCCTCAGGAAACACCTTTTCCTGAGAATAATCAACCGAAGCACAGGCCGAAAGAATAAGCAGTACTGTTAATATTGTCAGTGTTGATACGGTGTTAATTAAGCTTTTCATTATTTCCTCTTTTGCTCACTATTTTAAAATAAGTTTTTTCAGTCTATTAAACAAACATTGAGAATGAGCCTTCAGCCTGATAAAAAGCCTTCAGCCGGATCAATAGCCCTCAGCCCGATCAAAAACCTTCAACTGGAAAGTGCCTCAGCACATTCCTTAATTAATTCATGTCCCCTGTATATAAAGCCGGTATAAATCTGCACCAGTTGTGCTCCGGCTGCTATTTTTTCCTGAGCATCCTGTGCAGAAAAAATACCGCCCGCAGCAATAATGGGCAGTTTTCCCTGTAATTGTTCAGCCAGTACCTTAACCACATGGGTGGACTGCTGATAAACAGGTACGCCACTTAAACCGCCCTGCTCTTCTGCATTGGGCAGACCTTTTACTGCATCCCTGGAAATAGTGGTATTTGTCGCGATAACCGCATCAATGCCTTTTTCCAGTAATAGCTCGGCAATCAGTTTGATATCATTATCTTCCATGTCCGGGGCTATTTTTACTGCCAGGGGAACATAGCGATCCGTTTGCTCTGCCAGAACGGTCTGTTCGGCTTTAAGTGTTTCCAGTAAATGTTTTAGTTCATCACCAAACTGCAGAGATCTTAACCCGGGAGTATTGGGGGATGAAATATTAATAGTAATATAATCGGCATAGAGATACACCGCCTGCAGACAATATTTATAGTCATCCACGGCAGATTCAACGGGCGTATCAAAATTTTTACCAATATTAATACCCAGAATAATATTGCTTCTATCCGCCTGTTTCACCTGCTCAATTAAATGCTCCACCCCTTTATTATTAAAACCCATACGGTTAATAATGGCCTGGGCTTCTGGAATTCTAAACAAACGCGGGCGGGGATTACCCGGCTGCGGCCTGGGTGTTATGGTGCCCACTTCAATAAAGCCAAAGCCTACTGAGGATAGTCCGTTAATAAAATCGGCATTTTTATCCAGACCTGCGGCCAGGCCCACACGATTAGGAAAAGTCAGCCCCATGACTTCTACCGGAGCATACACCGGTTTACCGAAGATAAGCGATGATAGACCCATAGTATGCACCAGTTTAATCATTTTCAAACCGATCAAATGCGCTTTTTCAGCATCGATACTAAAAAAAAAGCGGCGTATAAGGGAATAACTTAAGGACATGAAGAATACTTTTTAAGAGGGCTTTTCTGGACTGTTCATTTTAAAAATAATATAACTCAATAAGCCCATTATTGAGACACAAAGAGATAGATACCGAGCACAGCACCGGTCACTGCAATGCTGAGATTCATAAACAGAATTTTACGAGTAGTGGGTGTTTTTTCCTGTTTCATATAGGTTAAAGCACCAAAAGCCGAAATAACCATGACAATTTCACAGAAAAAAACGGCAATAACCGTTGCAATTTTAACCCCGCCGCCCCATTGCTGGGTAAAGGAAAGCCAGGCCAGAGTTAAACCGATAACTGCCGCAAAAGGAGGTACCAGAGAAGCGTAATACCAGATACTTTTCTTCATTTGTAAACTTTTCCTAAACTCTATTATTCAGCAATAAAGCTTTTGAGTATATTACAATCACGGCTCAAATCATAGAGTATTTTAGCTCGGCTTTCTGACGCTGAGAGATACGCTGCTGGGCATGGAGGTAATTGTCCAGCTGGTGCTGCTGCCTGGGATTAAGGTGTTTTATCTCACCGCCGATAAAAGTGCATCGTGCAGGATAAGGCTCAAAATGAATATAGCGGACATCCACATAACAGTCCAGCTGCAGGAACCCCATATCTATATGACAGGGAACCAGCGGATTTTCATCCACCGGTTGCGGCCAGTAACCTTCTACAGTAAATAATATACCATTGCTGGACAGGTTGCTGACCTGTCCCTGGTACACCGAATCACGGATAGTCACCATGGATGGAGAGTCAATGCTGACCCGAAAGCCTTTACGGCGCTGACCTTTTTCAATACGGGCCGGGATCTGTATTTCATACAGGATATCCCCGTCATCCAGAATAATATTACTGACTCTGGAGTGAAAAGAATACACTTCATGTTCTTTATTGGCCTGAGATTCCACAAAAACAGGATCATTGCGTTCCAGAATTAAAATACCATCCGGTGACTGTTCCGCTACAATCAGACTGCCGCGTTTCTTATCAAGAGTTACAGCCCGGGTTAATACGGGTACACCATCAGAGGAAAAAATGGTCAGGCTGTTCTTATCTTTAAGCTGATAGATAAACTCTTCCCGGAGCAGTTTTTCCAGACTCTCAGTAGCACGATCCCTATGAAACAGTTTTAAATTTAAAAAATCAAATAAAGCCATTTTTATTACCTGCCTTGCGGCAACATATTGCCGTTAAACTTTGCCCCATTGGGTAATTCTTTGAATTTTCTGCTGTCTTGCAAGTTCAGTTTCCGGTGTATATTCCAGATATTTCTGACTGCCCTGCTCCAGTTCCAGTAGCTGAGCAAAAAAAGGATTCTCCTCCTGCTGTAAATCAGCCTGTCCAGTTACCTGCATTTCACCTTCGTTAAAGTCACTGCGGCTTATTTCAGCAATTAAATAGTCTCCCAGATCCTGTTGTGTTTCATGTCTGACAATCGAATTAGTCAGTGCACTGAGGGCCCCGCCAAATCCGCCCATTAAGCCTCCAAAAACCACCCCGCCCAGCAACCTGGAACCTTCACTGGCTTCATCATCCGTCTGTTGGCGATAAAATTTGGAAATAATCGGTAAATGCTGCAGGGGATTGATAATATCCAGAATATCAGCAAAATCAAAGCCGTCATTTCCCCAGAATGGCTCATCTTTTTGCGCCGGTTTTTCAGTTAGCGAACGGGAAATTTGAGAAATATAGGTTTGAAGAGACTGTAGTTCCATAATTCAACTCATTTCAGTACGAATAATTCATTGTAGTTTGAATAATGCAAACTTTAAGCCAAAAAAAAGCACATCATTACTGATGTGCTTTTTTAATGCGGGCAGATACCCGCATTTCTCAATAGAACTCTAATTGTTAATCATGGTGCAGAAGGTTTTCGCTGGTATAACCATCTTTTTCGAGAATTTCCCGCAGTCGTTTCAGGGCTTCCAGCTGGATCTGGCGGACACGTTCACGGGTTACACCAATTTCATTACCCACTTCTTCCAGAGTCGCTGTGTCGTAACCATGCAGGCCAAAGCGACGCTCCACCACTTCTCTCTGCTTATCATTAAGCTGAAGCATCCACTTATCCAGATTGTCACGCATATTTTCATCGCGCAGGAAAGCAAAGGGCTCAGGATTAACAGTATCAGGTATCGCATCCAGTAATGGCCGATCCGCATCGCTCCCCATAGGTACATCAATAGAAGAAATACGTTCATTCAGGTGAAACATCTTCTGAACATCTTCTACCGGCTTGTCCAGGGCCTCGGCAATTTCTTCCGGAGTGGGCTCATGATCCAGCTTCTGGGTCAGTTCCCGGGCAGCCCGCAGGTAAATATTGATTTCTTTAACTACATGGATAGGCAGGCGAATGGTACGGGTCTGGTTCATCAGCCCACGTTCTATGGTCTGACGGATCCACCAGGTTGCATAAGTAGAAAAACGAAAACCCCGCTCGGGATCAAATTTTTCCACTGCGCGGATTAAACCCAGATTACCCTCTTCAATTAAGTCCAGTAAGGGCAGGCCTCGATTGAGATAGCGTCGAGCAATTTTAACCACCAGGCGCAGATTACATTCAATCATGCGCTTGCGGCCTTCATCTATACCCTTTTGCGCCATTCTGGCGTATTTCACTTCTTCTTCCGCGGTAAGAAGCGAGGCAAAGCCAATTTCATTCAGATAAAGACGGGTTGCATCCATATCACCTCTGGACAGGGATCGTCCGGAAGTTTCTTTGTCAGCAATCACTGTTCTTTTTTTTGCTTTAGGTTTCACAGCCGCTTTTGATACGGCACTAGAAGCAGTATCCGTAGTATTAAAAGCATCGGTTTCAACCGTTATATTAGTCGCCTGCACAGCCAGGTCATTATCCTCAGTATCAAACACTTCGATCAGAGTTTCTGAAGACAATGTACTTATTGTATTCAGACCATGATCTTTAGATTCCATAGATTCCATTAAATCACCCCTTATTAATGGTTTGGCAGATACCAGAACGACACTCAACGTTCTGGTATCAGATTCAGACCTGCAAAAAACCGGTTTTTTGCGGATCTGGTGGAAGTTGACAGTTGTTAAAAAACTAGTGCGGCAGGTAACTGATCGGATTAACAGGCTTGCCATTTTTGCGTATTTCAAAATGCAGCTTGTACCGATTGGTCCCTGAACGACCCAGACGGGCAATATTCTGCCCTTTTTTAACTAACTGACCCTCATTAACCAGTAATTGCTGGTTATGGGCATATGCACTCAAATAGGTATCATTATGTTTAATAATAACAAGCCGGCCATATCCGACTAAACCCTGTCCGCTGTATACTACTTTTCCAGCTTCTGCAGACTTTATCAGGGTTCCCCTGGGAGCACTAATATCAATGCCCTTCTTACCACTTCCTGGTGAATAGCGCTGAATAATTTTTCCTTTTACTGGCCATATCCACTTTAAACGTTTATTTCCTTTATACGCTGCGGTTTTATTTTTACTAACCGCTTTTGTCGTGCTGCCATGTTTTGCACGGCTGCCCGTACTTTTTTTACTACTTCGAGTTTTAGTACTCGTTATTGTTTTTTTGCTGGAAGTCTTCTGTTTATATTTACTGCTACTATTATAGCGTCCCGAACTGTCTGAAACTTTAGTTTTTGAGCTACTTTTTGTACTATCTTTAGAGATATATTTTTTTGAACTGCCGGATGATGAAGTCCGGGCAGTTTTTTTGTAGCCTGAAGTTTTATTTCCTGAATAAGCCGCTCGTATGCGAAGTTTCTGGCCCGCATATATTCGATAAGGTGATTTAATATGATTATTATAGGCAATCTGTTTATAATCCAGCCCGTATTTCCAGGCTATTGAATATAAGGTATCTCCTTTTCTGACTGTATGATAATATGGTAAAGGACCGCTGTGGAGATTTTTACTGCTATACTTCGAACCCCGCTGTTCAACCGGTGCATAAGTCGATGTACAGGACGATAAAAAAACCGTTAAAAAAAAAGCCGCCAGAGTGATTAATAAAAAACCCACAAAACCATTCAGATGTCCCATCCTGGGTATCTGTTTTAATGTGAATAGCCTGTGTTCTGTCTCCCATATTTTTAACAAAAACCCAAGATTTATAGGACTATTCATTGTCAATGATAATCCAGTAACTTATACAGGAATAGCAGCAAGCACAGGAACAAGACAGGTTTTGCATCATTTTCTTTCATGTTACACTTATATTTTGTAAATAATATAAGCAATTACCCCAACAAATACAACGAACCAGCCTAAAAAGTCAATGTAATGCTTTAACTTCTGCTCCATCTCATTTCCACCCCATTTCATTAACCCTGCAACCAGAAAGAAACGTGACCCTCTGCCTATAGCAGAAGCAATAACAAAAGGTAAAAACAGCATCCCCATTATACCCGCTGTAATGGTAAAGACCTTATACGGTATAGGAGAAAAACCGGCAATAAAAATGGCCCAGAAGCCCCACTTGTCAAACCATTCTTTAGTGGTTAAATAGTGCTGTTCCCATCGCCCGCCATCAGCTATAAGCGGTTGAATTATATCAAAAAACCAGAACCCTATTGCATACCCCAACATACCGCCGACAACCGATGCCACGGTAGTTATCAGGGCATAACGAAAAGCTTTATCTGTTCTGGACAGAGCCATTGGAGCCAGCATTACATCCGGGGGTACAGGAAAAAAAGACGACTCTGCAAAGCTTAACCCCGCCAGGTATCGTTCCGCATGAGGATGCTTTGACCACTGCATAACCTTGTCATAGAGCCTGGAAAAAAACTTCATTAATAGCAATACCCTGAATTAATACCTGAGTTAATAAAAATATAAATTTACCCGCTTTTACCTTTGAGCAGAGGCACGAAACTTACTTTTTCTATGGTTTTTTTATGAAACTTATTACCAATCCTTCTAAAAAACAACAATTCCTGTTCTCCTTTCCTCCCCATGGGGATAATCAGCTTGCCGCCATCCACTAACTGTTCCAGAAGAGTCATAGGTAGCTCTTCAGGTGCAGCCGTGACAATTATGGCATCAAAAGGTGCTTTTTCAGGCCAGCCCCAGCCGCCGTCACTATAACAGGTCAGTACATTATTTAATCTGAACTGGCGAAACTTGCCCCTGGCATTATCCAGCAGGGGTTTGATTCGTTCCACGCTGAATACCTGCCTGACAAGTCTGGATAAAATAGCTGTCTGGTAGCCTGAACCGGTTCCCACTTCCAGTACCCGGTTAATATTGCCGTCTTCCAGAAGCAGCTCAGTCATCTTAGCCACCATATAGGGCTGGGAAATCGTCTGACCATGTCCAATAGGCAGTGAGATATTTTCATAAGCCCGGCTGGCCAGTGCCTCATCAACAAAAAGGTGTCTGGGCATTTCTGAAATGACGCTTAGAACGGTTTCATTTTTAATATTCTGCTGTCTTAAAATAGCAATTAATCTGTCCCTGGTTCGTTGTGATGTCATCCCTACACCATGAATGGATAGACTCATTGTGCTTTATTCCGCCCTTTTTCTTATCGTTGCTATAAGTCAGCTCTTATTAATAGAGTTCTTATTAATATCGTTATTAACCTGATTCATGTCATTTAAAGTTTCAAGCCAGTTTTCAACAGAATTCAACAGCTCATAATTGGTCAGATCAATCTTAATGGGTGTAATCGACACCCGGTTATTATTTAGCGCATAAAAGTCGGTACCCGGTCCGGCATCGGCTTCATCACCAACCGGCCCCAGCCAGTATACTTTTCGGTTACGAGGGTCAATGGTTTCCACCGCTGGTTCAGCCTTATGCCGTTTGCCCAGGCGAGTGGCCTGAAATGATTCCAGTTGCGAATATTCAATATCTGGAACATTAATATTTAAAATAGTATCCGAATCCAGAGGTTCCTGTTCCAGTTTCCTGATAATGTCCACCACTACCCGGGCAGCAGTAGAAAAAAAATTGCCCTCGAAACTGCCTAGTGAAACTGCAATAGCCGGCAGCCCCAGGAAGCGCCCTTCCGTTGCAGCCGCGACTGTTCCGGAATAAAGGATATCATCCCCCAGGTTGGGGCCTCGGTTTATTCCGGAAACTATTATGTCCGGGGGATCATCTCGCAATAAAGCTGTAATAGCGATATGTACACAATCCGTTGGGGTACCATTAATAGCAAAAAAACCGTTTTGAGCCTGCTCTGGTAATAAGGGTCTGTCAAGAGTCAGTGAATTACTGGCACCACTGCGATCAAACTGTGGGGCAACCACCGTCACCCTGGCAATTTTCTGCAGGTATTCCACCAGGCAGTTCAGCCCTTCAGCCAGGTAACCGTCATCATTACTTACAAGAATATGCATAGAGTTGTATATATTATGTCGATAATTATTTTATTTTGCTCAAACCACATGAGATAATACTTAAAAACAGACTTTTTTCATACATTTACATGCTATTTTTCAGGTATTTTACTAATTTATGAGCAAAAAACACTCAGATAATGAGGATTTTAGTTTTCAGGAGGCAATAAAAGGGGTAAAACCGCTCAAAAATGACCGTGTTGACCTCTATGCGCATAATCGTAATACCCGTCTATTCCGGGACAAAAATGATTATTCCGAACCACAGCAGAGCAGTTCGCTGTCTGATACCTGGGAAACGGCTAATGTTACCGGTGAAGAATTTATCTTTTTTGCCCGCTCCGGTGTGCAGTTAAAACTTCAGAAACAGCTTCGCCAGGGCAAACTGGCCATTGAAGACCACCATGATCTACACGGTTTAACCAGTGATGATGCCCGGGAAGATCTGCAGGCCTTTATTCAGTTTGCCCAGCAGCGGCACATGCGTTGTGTCCTGCTGGTACATGGTAAAGGCTACCGGGCCAATTCCGAGCAGCCAGTATTAAAAAATAAGGTTAACAGCTGGCTGAGACAGCATCCCGATGTGCTGGCTTTTTCATCTGCCCAGCCCAGGGACGGAGGAACCGGAGCCGTTTATATTTTAATCAGAAAAGGTTATTAACGTGACAGTCCTATTTCCATAAGTCCACTTCCTTGCCGTCTGCCCGCAGTTTCTCCGCATAATCCTGAACGTAACGCTGAAATTCGGGTTCTTCAAGATAAGCCTGCTGCAGTACGTAATCAAACAGAACCTGCATATGAAAGGATTTTAAATAAGCCTCGGCTTTAAAAACCGGCTTATGTTCGGCTCCCTTCTGACCCGGCTGGTAAAAATAAATCGAGGGAGTGTACTGTATGCCCAGTTCTTCAGCATATTCCTGCTGAGACATTTTCCGGCCATCCGGGGTAATTATCGGCTCAGGGGAGTTAATGTCCACCTGGGTAATGGTGTATTTTTTTAACTTCTGATAAACCGGTAAGCGTCTGAATACATTACCATGCAGTTCCTTACATTCATCGCAATCAGCCTGCTCAAATAAAACCATAACTGGACGCTGACTGGATTCTATCAGCTGTTTAAGATTGTCTGTTTTAACAATAAACTTTTCTGTAAACAGACCGGATGACGGCTTTGCAGTTTTCTGCTTATTTTTCTGACTGTCTTCTTTCTGTTGTTTTTTCTGTTGATAGTATTCTTTAAACGTCGGGATAACTTTATCACCGCTGGCCAGTTTTAGTTTTTTTAATAATAAATAATCAAGCACCACGGTAAACCTGTCTGGTGCATAATAACCGTTCATACGGAACATGGGCCTGCCCTGGGGATCCAGTGCCACCAGAGTGGGGGTAAACATCACTTTCATCTGGCGGGCAAATTCTTTTTCAGTTACTTCGGTTCCATCCATTAAGGTAACAGGACGATCACCCCACATATTGATTTCCAGCACGTCATAATGCTGTTTCATTTTATTGACAATGTCTTTATCGGTAAAATTAACTTCCAGCATTTTTTTACAGTATGGGCAGCCATCCTGATGAAAATATAAAAAAATCGTTTTATTACTGGCGTTTGCATCATCCAGATCATCAGGCAGATCCAGAAAGCTCTGTTTAAACCAGGAAGGCTTATCATAAAAGCCGGGATTAACCAGACCGTCCTTAAGCTCCCCTTCACCGGCTGCATTAACCGGATTCATAAAAAACAGTAATGGTAATAGCAATGTTGACAGGCATGTCGGTAGTAAAATTTTTTTCATTATTATTTTTCCAGGTTTATTTTTAATTTTATTGTAACTACTCAGTATAAATTAAAGTAACGTAGAGTGAATGGCTGCAGGTACTGGATTTACAGGGTTTTGAAAACATGGATGTTTTCACAAAGCGATACATGGATGTACTTGAGCGCCCCTGGAAATTCAGAACCTGTAGACAGTCACGGTCAGGTACACTGAATAGTTACA
>JALUZF010000147.1 GCA_027012135.1 Gammaproteobacteria bacterium | reverse complement strand
TTGTCTTTTCACTGTTTAATGAGAATGGTTATAAGCCTTTATCTGAATCCAGAGTGATTAATTTAATGCAGGCCAAACATCCGGAAATTAAAGGCAATGACGTCTTTATGTTTCAGATCTGGCAGGATAATATCCTGTTATTACGCTCCTTACAGACACCTAAAGAACCCATCAGTGATTTTAAGACAGGCTTTCAGAATAAAAATATTATTGGTCATCGCTGGCGAACCTATGCTTTTTATAACGATAAGTCGCATTTGTGGATACTGACCGCAGAGCGCAGTGATATCCGCTATGTACTGGCAGAAAATATTATTCTGGAAACCATCCTGCCGGTTATTATTATGTTGCCCTTATTGGGAATATTGATCTGGATATTAATCAGTTACGGTCTGTCTCCCTTAAGAAAACTGGCCCAGGAACTGGGTAATAAAAAAGCAGATGATCTCAGTCCTCTACCTGTTGAGCAGCAACCGGTAGAATTAATTCAGGTGGTTAATTCCACTAATGATCTGTTTAACCGTTTAAAAGCCTCTTTTTTAAGAGAAAAACGTTTTGCATCGGATGCAGCCCATGAACTGAGAACGCCTATCAGTGCCATTAAAATTCATTTGCATAACCTGACCCAGGTAGTGCCTGAGGATAATCACAGTTTTCAGCAGTTAAATGATGCGGTTAATCGTATGGGGCATTTAGTGGAACAGATTCTGAATCTGAACAGAACATCACCGGAGCAGTATATTTCCAAATTTACTGAGGTGGACCTTTATACTATTGCCCAGGAAGTGATTGCCAGGGAATACCAGCAGTTTGCTGAAAAAGATCTACAGATTGAACTGGAAGGGAAACATGTTCATATTAATGGTGATCCTTTTGCTCTGGATGTATTATTACAGAATCTTCTGAGTAATGCCTGTAAGTACAGTAATAATGGAGACTCCGTTCGAGTATCCATTAATACAACAGAACAGTCGGTAGAACTGCAGGTACAGGACTCCGGACCGGGAGTTCCGGAAGATCAGTATGGTCGTCTTTTTGATCGCTTTTACCGTTTACATGGTGATCGTCACGATTCCGGTGTTACCGGCTGCGGCCTTGGGCTGGCGATTGTTCAGCAGATAGTGGAATTACACCAGGCCAGAATAGAACTTAGTCACTCCAGTTTTGACACCGGATTATCGGTTAAGGTAATCTTTAATAAACTCTATGATGAGAAGAGAGATGAGATCAGAAATAATGCCTAAGTCTCCTTTTATCAGGGTACTGCTGTTAATCGGAACATTATTGTCGGCTATCAGGGTTGCAGCGGCTACGCCGGTTATTGACGTAGAAATTAAAAACCATCTGTTTATACCTTCAGAAATTATTATACCGGAAAACACCAAGGTAAAACTGGTGATCCATAACCGGGACGAAACCGATGAAGAATTTGAAAGTTACGAGCTGAACCGGGAAAAGGTGATTATAGGTAATCGTAAAGGCGTAATTTTTGTTGGTCCTTTACCGGCTGGAGAATACCCATTTTTCGGGGAATTCTTTCCTAAAACAGCGCAGGGGAAAGTCATTGTCAAATAAAGAGTTAAATAAAAAGTTAAATAAAACCCTATGCACCACAGGATTTAAAGCATGCTGTTAAATTCTGTTATTATTGTTTTACGGGAAGTACTGGAAGCGGCTCTTATTTTCAGTATATTACTGGCGCTTTCCAAACAGAGCCAGATACATCGTACCTGGATTATCTGGTCTCTGCTTATCGGCATGTTCGGTGCCGTGGTTTATGGTATTAATATCCCACTGGTTTCTGAATGGTTTGATGGTGTTGGTCAGGAGGTGGTCAATGCCCTGATGCAGTACACTGTTTATATAATGCTGCTTTTCTATATTATTATTTTATTGTTATATGCCTCTAAACCGGCAGCCGGGGCACGGAAGTTGCTGGTGATTATGATGGTATTGATCACCTCGATTGCCATGATCCGTGAAGGTGCTGAAATTTTACTGTATTTTTTCTCTGTTACCCGCAGTGTTAATCATTATGCCGCCGTTATGATGGGAATGATTATTGGCGCCAGTATCGGTATCAGTATCGGTTTTCTGTTTTATTATCTGCTGATGAATATTCGTGAGAAATGGTCTATGATTTTTGGTCTGGGGCTGTTGATCCTGGTTTCATCGGGAATGATATCCCAGGCCACCCTGTTAATGATCCAGGCAGACTGGCTGCCAGCTCAAATGCCCTTATGGAATACTTCAGATTTTCTGTCTGAAAAGTCCGTATTAGGCCAGCTGCTTTATGCCCTGGTAGGTTATGAAGCTACTCCGACGGCACTACAGGCCAGTATGTACCTGGGGGGGCTGATTCTGCCGGTATTTATTATTGTATTATTAAAATTAAAATTAAAATTAAAGTTTAAAGGCTAATGTTGAAAGACCATCCTGGTTTAGAACAAACCTTATTAAAAATCAGTCAAATGAATTCTGATAAATATTTTTTAAAACAGTGTCTGGTATTTTTATCAGCACTGATGGTATTCCTGTTATCTTCGCCGCTTTATGCTGACGGTGCTTCGGGAGGCACTTTTATTGATAAGGTCTATCATCCTTATGTCCAGCCTCATGAACGGGAAATTGAGTGGCGTGGGACCTATAAAAAAGACTCGGAATTGCGTAATCAGGATAATGCTCAGCGACATAAACTTGCTTATGCACAGTCTTTTAATGACCGCTGGATGGGAGAGATATACCTGGTCGGAGAAAAAAATCGGCAGAAGGATTTTAAATTAGTATCTGTAGAACTGGAGGCTCTCTGGCAGATCACAGAACAGGGTGAATATGATTATGACTGGGGCATGTTATTTGAAGCAGAACATGAAACTGAGGAACATATTTCAGAAGTTTCATCGGCTCTGTTAATTGAACGGGAATGGGGTAAGTGGGTCGGTACGGCTAACCTGTATTTGATTTATGAATGGGGCAGTCATATTGATAATGAACTGGAAACCGCTATGGCATTGCAGGGTCGATACCGTCTGTCCAGGCAACTGGAACCGGCCATAGAATTTTACAGCAGTGATACCAGTGAGGGTATTGGTCCGGTTTTACTGGGCACTATTAAACTGGGCGGCAGAAAACAGATCCGCTGGGAAGCAGGTGTTATTGCCGGGCTGGATAATGAGACTGCCGATGAAACCTATAAATTTTCTATAGAATTTGAATTTTAGGTTTAAACTCTGTTATGGCAAGAGTGCGGCATAAATACGCTGATAATGGTTTTTACGGTATTGGCATTGTTAATAATGTTGATGAAATTAATATTGGTACGCTCTGGCGGTCTGCCTATATTCTTGGGGCATCCTTTATTTTTACCGTGGACAGGAAATACCAGAAGCAGGGCAGTGATGTAACTAAAGCCTGGATAAAAATCCCCCTGTACCATTATACTTCGGTAGAAGATCTTAAAACTCATCTGCCGTATAACACGCCCCTGGTCGGGGTGGAAATGACTCCGAATGCCGTTGCTCTGAGTGATTTTAAACACCCGCCCAGAGCGGTTTATTTACTGGGCAATGAACAGATCGGTCTGTCCGACAGGGTATTGCAGCAATGTCATTCGGTAATTTCCCTGCCGGGGCATTTTAGTTTAAATGTGGCGGTTACAGGAAGTATTATTATGTATGACCGTATCAGCCAGGTACCTACGGCTCTGCCCAAAGGAATTTAATCCCATTTTAAGGCTCCACCAGTCTGGTACTCCGTGACCCGGGTTTCAAAAAAGTTTTTCTCCTTGCGCAGGTTGGCCTGCTCATCCAACCAGTTCAGGCGGCTTTCGGCTCCCGGGAAGGGTTCATTATGTTTTAACTGCCTGGCTCGACGGTTGGCTATAAAACGGAACTGTTCGATATGATCTTCTGCGTTATAACCGATAATGGGATCGTGCAGAATATAATGTGCATAATCAATTTCTGCCGCTTCGGCTTCTTCCCACATGTTCTGTATCTGTACAGGATCAATATGCACATTGTTTTCAGCAATGATCTGATTCACCACGCGGATTCCGAAAGCACAGTGCAGGACTTCGTCGCGCATAATATACTGTAACTGCTCAGCGGTACCGGTCATCAGGCCGCGTCGCTGCAGGGCGAATATGGGGCTAAATCCATTGTAAAACCAGCAGCCTTCAAAAATGCCGGCAAAAAAAGTATAGGACATCACAAAATTTTCCAGCTCGTCCTTATCCGTTAAATCAATATCGGCTCTTAATACCGAGTTGATTCTATTATTAGCCAGCTGAATTTTCTGATTAATTGCGGGCACCACCCGATAGCGGTTATAAATTTCACCCTGCTCAAGACCAATGGATTCAATGCAATGCTGATAAGTCCAGGTATGCAGAGCTTCTTCATAAACCTGACGGGCCTGATAAATCTGCAGTTCAGGGGCGGTCATTTTTTCCATGACCGCCAGGCCGACATTGCGCATGGCCAGAATATCTGAAGTGGTCAGATAGGACAGTACATTTTCATACACATGCTTTTCTTCTACGGTCATCCGGTGCTGATAATCATGCACATCCCTGGACATATTGATGTCCAGCGGTGTCCAGTGGTTTTTATTGGCATTAAGAAAAAAATCCCAGGCCCAGGGGTATTTAAAGGGCGCCAGCTGGTTAATGTCGGTCAGGCCGTTAATGACCCGTTTGTCATCTGCCCGTACTGGTTCCATAGTAGACTGGGGAGCGGCTTCTGTTTCTGGTGACTTTGTCTCACTGAGTTTATCTTTAAGTTCGTCTTTAATTTCATAGTATTTCTGTTGTTCCAGAATGTGTTCAGCATGAATGGCATTTTCAGTGGTTCTGGTTTCGTTGCTGCTATCGTTAAACGCAGCAAGTGGATCATCCCAGTTAAGCATAATGGTTTTCCTGTTTAATTTTGTTATTCAATCTTAATGGAAATGTCTTACTGACAGGCCTCACAGTCGGGATCCAGTATGGAACACACTTTAGGTGTGCTGTCCTGAACCTCTGCGGTATTAGCCTTAACCGAAGTTTTTTCCATATGTGTGGCTCCCATGGAACGCAGGTAATAGGTGGTTTTTAAGCCGCGTACCCAGGCCAGTTTATAAAGCTGATCCAGCTTTTTACCGGACGGCTCAGCCATATACAGGTTCAGACTCTGAGCCTGGTCAATCCATTTCTGGCGGCGCGAGGCTGCTTCTATTAACCAGCGGGTGTCAATTTCAAAGGCGGTAGCGTAAATGGACTTAAGCTCATCGGGAATACGCTCTATGGGCAGCAGGGAACCGTCATAATATTTTAAATCATTGGCCATTACCTCATCCCAGAGTTTTAACTCTTTAAGGTGCTTAACCAGACAGGCGTTAACTACTGTAAATTCCCCGGATAAATTGGATTTAACATACAGGTTCTGATAGGCCGGTTCTATGGACTGACTGACCCCGCAGATATTGGAAATAGTGGCCGTGGGGGCAATGGCCAGACAGTTACTGTTGCGCATACCCTGCGCTTTAATAGTACTGCGCAGACCTTCCCAGTCCAGGGTGCTGCTGGTATCGTACTGAATATAGTTCTGCCGTTCTTCAGCCAGCTGCCGTGCAGAGTCTAACGGCAGTATGCCCCGGCTCCACAGTGATCCTTCATAGGAGGAGTAGCGTCCCCGCTCTGCACTTAAGTGAGCGGAGGCCTTAATGGCATAATAACTGACGGCCTCCATGGAACGGTCGGCAAATTCAACGGCCTGTTCACTGCCGTAGGCAATTTTCTGATAATACAGGGCATCCTGAAAACCCATAATGCCCAGGCCGACAGGACGATGACGCAGGTTGGAACGGCGTGCCTGCGGGATGGAATAATAATTATAATCAATGACATTATCCAGCATACGCATGGCAGTGGTAATGGTCTTTTCCAGTTTCTGATGATCCAGACCATTTTCGGTCATATGCGCCAGCAGGTTCACTGAGCCCAGGTTACAGACCGCCACTTCATCGGCATTGGTATGAAGGGTAATTTCGGTACACAGATTGGAACTGTGGACAGTACCCATATGCTGATTGGTGTAGCGGATATTGCAGGGATCCTTAAAGGCAATCCATGGGTGGCCGGTTTCAAACAGCATACCCAGCATTTTACGCCACAGTTCAATGGCCCTGACGGTTTTAAACAGCCTGATTTCACCGCGAGCGGCTTTTTCTTCATAAGCCAGATAGGTTTTTTCAAAGGTCTGACCGTATTGATCATGCAGTTCCGGTACTTCATCAGGAGAAAACAGCGTCCAGTCCTGTTCTTCGGCCACTCGTTTCATAAACAGATCGGGTACCCAGTTGGCAGTATTCATATCATGGGTACGGCGCCGTTCATCGCCGGTGTTTTTACGTAGCTCCAGAAAATCTTCAATATCAATATGCCAGGTTTCCAGATAGGCGCACATGGCACCTTTGCGTTTACCGCCCTGATTAACAGCCACAGCAGTATCATTAGCTACTTTAAGAAAGGGGACAACACCCTGAGATTCTCCATTTGTTCCCTTGATATGAGCACCCAGTCCCCTGACCGGTGTCCAGTCATTACCCAGACCGCCGGCAAACTTGGATAATAAGGCATTGTCTTTTAAGGCAGAGTAAATGCCTTCCAGATCATCCGGTACGGTAGACAGGTAACAGGAGGATAACTGCGGTCTTAAGGTGGCAGAATTAAACAGGGTCGGCGTTGAGCACATAAAGTCAAAGGATGACAGTAACTGGTAAAATTCAATAGTGCGCTGTTCACGGTCAATTTCGTTTATGGCCAGGCCCATGGCCACACGCATAAAAAAGGCCTGGGGCATTTCCATACGGATTTTGTCGTGGTGCAGGAAGTAACGGTCATAAAGCGTCTGCAGACCCAGGTAATCAAACTGGTGATCCCGTTCCGGCAAAATGCTTGTGGCCAGTTTCTCCAGATTAAAATGCAGCAATTGCGGATCAAGCAGTTCCAGCTCTACGCCTTTTTTAATATAGCGTTTAAAATAATCAGCATACTGTTCGGTCATTTCGCTCTGGGTGGCTTCCCGTGGCTGCTGATAAATGTCGCTTAGACATTCCCGGCGCAGATTATCCAGTAATAGCCGGGCGGACAGGCGGGAATATGCTGGTTCACGGTCAATCAGGCTGCGGGCATTAAGGATCAGGGAGCTGTATAAATCCACTTCCTGCATGCCTTCATAAGCAGAATTCAGGGTGTCTTTAAGCACCTGGTGGATGTCCACTTCTTTTAAGCCCTCAGCAGCTTCCTCAAGCACCCGCTGCAGACGTTGTTCATCCAGTGGTTTTTTATGTCCGGAGGCATCCACAATCTGGACAGGTTTTTTTTCCTGGTCTTCGGCCTGATCCTGACTCTGGCTAGAAGCTCGCTTTTGTGCCTGCTGCTCGCGGTAGAGAACATAGGCCCGGGCAATTTTATGCTGGCCGTTACGCATCAGAGCCAGTTCAACCTGATCCTGAATATTTTCTATATGGACAGTAGAGTTTTCCGGTAAATGGCGGAACAGAGCTTCAACCACTTCTGTGGCCAGTTTATCCACAATATCATGCACCCGGCTGGAAGCGGCTGCAGTACCGCCTTCAACGGCCAGAAAAGCCTTGGTCAGTGCCACAATAATTTTACTGCGGTCAAAAGCGGTTAGCTTGCCGTTGCGTCGAATGACCTGATGCTGGCTATAAGGGGAAGTCTGTTCGCTATGCTGATGTTTTACCTGTTCAGCCTGGCTTAATAAAGTACCGGTTTCTACTGACAGAGTAGTATCAGTGCTATTGCTTATATTGGACATGGTTTTCCTCTGGTGTCTTTCAACCTAAATTAATCAGTTGAACCTACTGTGAATGTCCATAGCACTGAATCTACAAGGCTTTCCAGAACATTTTGACTTCACCCGTAGTGTGACTACGAATAAAGCCAAAATAACCTGTAAAACCTTGTATCTCCAGCACTCTGATCATTCTCGCTACGATTCAACTGATTAATTTAGGTTCAAGTTTTTAAACTCACTTAAGCGGCCAGAGGGAGAAGGGGAACTGCAGAAGGTCTTCTCACCCTGGGCCTTTACGCGAGACCCGGGTTGATACATTTTTAAGGCAGGTAACCGGACTTAAAAGCCGTTTTAATATGAAAAGACTTTATTACCGTTGCGCGACAGTTCCGGATTTGCACCGGATTCCCCTGCGGACACTACTTTATAATATAAGTATTATAATATTATGAAGTCTATATATAGTG
>JALUZF010000146.1 GCA_027012135.1 Gammaproteobacteria bacterium | reverse complement strand
TAAATATACAATTAGTATATTTACCCTAAATATAAGGAAATAATTTCTCTATTATCCAGTAATTACAGAGAGTTATATATTTTTTCAAGTTTTTTTATTGGCTCTAAAGTAAATTTTTCCTCTACAATTAGTCTGGCGCTTAACCCCATTGTACGCCTTAACGACTCATCTTCAACTAACTTTTTAGTATAAAATACCATTGCTTCCAGATCTTCTCTTTCCACCAGATAGCCATTATCACCATGATTGATAACTTCCGGTATTCCGCCTACCTTTGTCGCTATAATGGGTCTCGAAGCGGCACCCGCTTCAATATTAATTAAACCAAACGGTTCATCCCAACGGGACGGCATAATAATTATATCCGATGATTTATATAAATTTTCAACATCCGAATGGTATCCGACATATTTAATATATTTATTGCTACCAATTTCCTCTTTAAGACTTTGCTCCGTATAAGTATCCCCCATCTTGTCTGGATCTCTGCAGCTTCCCACAATTAGAAACACACAGTCAGAGCGATTGATTTCTTTTGCCAGTTTAATAAAAAGATCAACACCTTTAATAGCTCTTATTTGTCCAATAAAACTGATAACGATTTTATCGCCAGCTATATTTAATTCTTTACGAACATCACTGGCATTTTCAAAACGTTTTAAATCAACCACTGGATAAACGACATCAATAGGCACATTATCTGTTTCAGACATTGCTGCCGTATAGTTGGAATTAGCTATAAGTAACCTGGACATTTTTACAAAAGGTGCTGGTTCAGGTTTTTCAATTACCACATGATAGTGAGTAATCACTGGAATACGAAGAATACGCGAAGCTATCATTTCAGCCGGTCGCCAGTAGTTGCAATTATTAATATGAAAGATATCCACCTTATATTGCTTAAAAAAATGTATGCATTTAAAAATATCTTTCAGATACTGATACCAGTTTCCAGGTTCATGAAACACCCCCCATATAATATACTGAATACCTAATTCATCTAATAATGGAATTACGGAGCCTTTATTCGGTATAAGCACAATAGGGACAAATTGCCCCCGATCTAAAAACCTCAGATTAGTAAAAAGAACACGACTGGCGCCTCCCCAGTCCCCTGAACTGGCTGAAAAATAACATACGACCTTCTTCCCGTTAAGCATACAGATACAGCTCATTTAATTTTTGTTTTAAGGTCTCAACAATATCTGCATTTTGTCTGGAGACATCTATTTTACAATCCGGATCAGTAGTCTGGTCATATAATTGATATTGATAACCATCAATAAGAGGGAGTCTTATCAGCTTCCACTGCCCGGAGATTAATACACTGTCCTTAGCCTGATAAATCTGCTCCTTAAGTTCGGGTTTTAGAACAATGGTTCCCCGTTTCCTATCATTAACTGTAATAATATCCAGTAAGTCGGGATAAGTTCTGTGGTTTTTTAGCATACCCGGTGGTTTGGTAAACCATATTCCTGTTTCACAGATAACATCCTGATTAACTGTTAACTTATCATTAATAAGTGTCTTCAATGACTGACCATCATAAGCACCTGTCTTTTCTGAAAACAGAATATCCAGCAGGGTGGGTACCAGGTCAACGGTTCTGATCCTGCTGGTATTAAGCTGTGCGGTATCCACGGCAGGATTATAAATAATCAGTGGGATCCGGTTACTGTATTCAGATAAAACACTATTACCCTGTCCCCAGGTTTCATTCTCAAAAAACTCCATACCATGATCACTATAAATAACAATCAGGGTATTCTGCTCCATTTTGTTCTTCTTCAAACAGCAGATAATATCACCCACCTGGTCATCAAAATTGGTAACCGAACCATCATATAAATCCAGTATCTGTTCCAAATCAAAAGCTTCTTTGGGTTCTTTCTGGCTTTTTATAATTTCTTCCGGGTCGGTCAGCCGGGCCATCATAAATTTAGACTCACCCCAATAATCAGGATCTGCATACATGGAATAATAAGGATACTCCGTACCAAACGGCGGATGTGTGGTACTAAAAAACGTATTTAATAAAAATGGCTGTTCCTTCGCTGCAAGGTTATCTATACTTTGCCGGGTTTTATCCAGTAAATACTGTCCCTGGGGTACTCCTCCCAAATAAAATATTTCAGGAAGAAATATACGTCCCAGACGATTCTTTACAAACAGAGATAAAAACAAACGGATATCTTTTGGACCCTGGCGAATATAATAACGAATATTCCACTGATCTTCCGGCAGATCCTGCTGTTCAAACCCCAGCTTAAACTTACCCAAATCACTTCCGCACCAGTCGCTGATCACTGAAGTTATATAACCTTTTTTTCTAAGTAACTCAGGAAAAGGGGTAACTGTAAGATTAAACTCGTCCTGCGCCACAAAGTTATCCCGTATTCCATGTTTCCAGGGCTGGACACCACTAAACAGAGAAACCAGACTTGGAGCAGTACGGGCAATGGGAACATAGCAATTTTCAAAATAACAGCTTTTTTTAATCAGCTTATCGATATTAGGGGTTATTGACTGACCATTTCTTATTCGACCAATTCGATCCACCCTGAGGGTATCCGAACCAATCATTATTATATTGGGCTTATCACCATGTATAATATTTGTTCTGGTTTTTACTCTTTTATTAAAGAACCTGAAACTGCTGCTATCTGATACCAGAATAAATACCATTAAATGAATTAGGAATACACTTAACAGTGTATAAAACAAACTGAAAGACTGTTGTTTAAATAAAAAAAACAGGGCAGCTAAAACAACCATAATGTATATCAGTCTATAGCCATAAATAATGATTTTTAATTTTAACGGAGACAGCCACTTCCACAAACTGTAAAAATTTTTCATGGAATAATGAGAAGACAGAGCGATATTACAGGGTATATATAACAGATTTTTTATAAATTGAACAAAGACCAGCCATACAATAGCGCCAAAAGCTGAAATAAACAGGCCTGACATCCGGGCTGGTTCAGAGCTTATAACCGCAATGCTATAATAGAAAAGTGTACCCGTTACGGCCAGAAAAACATTAATTAAGACACACCAGACAAACAAACGCATCAATGCATAAATAGAATATAAATGATAACTTTTTAAAATATTCTCTTTTATTGCCGGGCCGGTTCGGGAGAAATCAATAATAGCTTTTATTAAAATAATTAATGACAGGCCTAAAGAGGTCAAAACAGCAGGATAAATTAATGCATAAAGTACATCCCATTTCATAGTAAATTATTTCCTGTCACGAATGGATTTTCGAAAACCACTGATTTCACCCATTGTCGCAGCACACCTGACCAGATAAAAACGAGAACGTCTGATACTCAGGGAAAAAATAACTTTAAAAAAATAGGTCAATAATTTACGCCATAAATAACGTGGAATTCTGGTTGCCTGCGTGTTTTTTATACTTATCACTGATCGTGAACGCTGAAAACTTTTCAACAGAATATATGAAAGGCTAAAACGTTCTAAATCTACATAATGATACTGCATCATATCGGGTACATACCTTAAACTCTCACCTCCCTGAATAGCCCTTAATACATAATCACCATCCTCTCCCCCACCCAGGTTATGACCCTGTGGTCCCAGTTCTGTATTAAACAGGCCGACTCTGCTAATCACCTCTCTTTTTAAAGCCAGATTGCCTCCCCCCGGTATAGCCACTTTGTTATCAGCAAATTCAAAACTCTGCTCCCCCTTATCATAATGTGGAACCGGTAAAGGATAAATAGCATACGGGCCTGACTCCCTGGCCCATGACGGTTCTTTACCGGTCCAGTCCGGAAGAATCTTCCCAAAGAAAATGGTATTTTCAGGATAAGACGTATATGCCTGACATAAAGTCAGCAGATAATTATCACTGACCCGATGATCGTCATCAACAAAGGCAATTAAATCCCCTTTTAAATAAGACATACCTAAATTCAATGCATAGGACTTGCCTGGCTGAGGTTCTATATACCAGCGTAACTCAATCGCATTATTTTCTGCCTGGTGTTGTTGATAATCCTGAAGCAGTGCATGAGTGTTATCAGTACAGGCATTAGCAACCACCAGAATTGAATTTTTACACTGTTCGGGTCTAGCCGCATGGTTGAGAGAATAAAGCACCTTTTGCAGTAATTCAGCCCGATTATGAGTACATATAAAAATTTCAATATGTGTCATCTTCAGCCATTACTCTTTTCTGGGTGTACCATGAAATTCTTTCTGATAAAGGCCGGACATGGTACCTAAAAAATGACAGACCAGCATTTCTCTATGTAAAGCTTCATCCGGAGTATCCAGTAATTTACTTTTTATGGCCTTAACTACTGAGCGAAACAACTGAGGGTACATATAAAGCGGGATACCAAACAACAGACGATCGCCTTGTATACCCACCGCCTGAGCAATATTCTTGCTGCTTTGATAACGCCAGCGCCTGAAATAATTTTTCTTTAAGCGGAATGATTCTACCTTATGCTGCACATGAGAATCCGGGAAATAATAAATATGCTCTCCGGCATCGATCATTCTCTGGAAAAACTCACCATCCTCACCGCTGGCCAGATTGGAACCTTTTCGACCCCGATTGGTATCAAACAGGCCATATTTGTCAAAAGCCTCACGCCTGAATCCCATATTGGCGCCAAAGGGCAGTTCCTCATTTTTCTCAATCCTGAACGGTCCCCTGGTTTCTATTTTAACAGCTAGATAACCATAAAAACGCTCTGTCAGCCACTTTGGTTTATCCCCTTCCCAGATCGGTGCAATATAACCTCCACAAGCCAGACAATGGTAAGAATCCATGGAACGTTTCATTTTTATAAGCCAGGAACTGGCCGGCAGCACATCATCATCCGTAAATAAAATAATCTGCCCCTGTGATTCTTTTATACCCCGGTTTCTGGCATAAGAGAGGCCCTGCTGAGATTCAAATAAATAACGTGTGGGGAATTTAGATTGTTGAGAAAAATTCAGTACAATATCTTTGGTATTATCCGATGAATTATTATCAACCACTAATAATTCTACCTGATAAGCATCAATATCCAGCTGATTAATACTATTTAAAGTATCCTTTAATGATTCAGCTCTATTATAGGTACAGATAATAATACTGACATCAATGCTCATATTATTCAGCCTGATTTAAAGTATTCTGGCTGGTTTTATTTTCTGTTTGTTTCTGTTTTTCATATTTTCTCATCTTTTTTTCTATTCGCTTGAGCTTTTTCTTCAAGTATTTAGAATCTGGATTATGTTTTAAGCCCTCATTAATTGCCTCTATGGCTTTTTTAAAGTCTTTTTTTCTTTTATATAAATTAGCTAATAAATAATAGGTTCTGACATAATTTTTATTTAATTTAATCGATTTTTTATAAAGGGCAATGGCTTCATCTGTTTTTTTTTGCTTCTCTTTTATAAATGCCAGACGATTAAGTAAAACAGGCATAAAAGGATGTTTTTTATTATTACGCTCAATAGCTGATTCTATTTCACTTGCCCCAGCGGATAAATAATAATTTCTATCTCCTCTGGGATAAAGTGAATTCTGAGAACGGTTAATAAAATTTTCTCCATAGCAATAGTGGTTGAAATATATTAAACCAGAGACAATCTCTTTATTTTTACCCTGACATACCGGTGGCAACATTTTCTTTTCAGCTTCTGTTGCTCCAAAGGGCAAGGTAGCCCATGATAAAACAGGTATATAACACAAAAAAAGTATTATTAATTTCTTCATAAGTTTATCCTTATCTATCCCGAATAGATCTTGTTTTTTCTGCAACGCTATTCCAGCTATAATCTTCTCTGGCTCTTTTTAAACCATTTTTACCATATTGCGTAGTTAATTCAGCATTGGTTAACAAGGTTCTTAAGGCATTAGTCACATTGTCCAGTTCAGAAGCATTAATTCTTAAACCGGTTTTATTATTCACTACTGCATCACCCGTGCCACCGGCATCACCTGAAATAACGGCTTTACCGCAGGCCGATGCTTCCAGAAATACCATGCCAAAACCTTCTGTATCACCGTCTATTTCTCTATTAGGCATAATAAACACATCGGCGGCATTATACCAGCGTGGTAAATCTTCCCTGCTGACATGGCCCAGCGCGTGATAAAATGCATCTACCTGATCTCGTTCCGCCAGCTCTTTTAAATACTGCTCATCCTCTCCAATGCCAATAACTGCGTAATGGACATCAATATTTTCAGCTCGCAGAGCGGCTATGGATTTAACCACCTGATCAAAGCCTTTTCTTCGACTGAGTCGCCCGACAGACAGCACCAGTTTCTGCTGTTCAGAGATCCCGATTTGTTCTCTTAAATCACGGACATTATCCATAGGTTTAAAACGCTCAATATCCACCCCAGGAGAAATCAGTATAATCTTTTCGGGTTTAACGCCAATTTTCTCCAGTTCTTTGCGGGTAAACTCACTATTGGCAATAACAATATCAGCGTGTTGATAAGTAAAACGCATTACTTTAAATTTACCGCTCTGACGCCAGGTGGTTATTTCCTCACCATGAGCATAAATAAGTACCTTTTTTCCGGATAAACGAGCAATTAAATAAGCAATAAACCCCTCAGGCAGAACTCGTCCGGCATGAACCACATCTATTTTATTACTCATAACCACTTTTAAAGCCGTCCAGAACAGCTTTAAATACATTGCCAGGGATTCGGGTTTTAGCCACCAGTAACGTTTTAAACTGACACGATGAATAGTATTCGGGTGATGTTTATCATATTCAGCGGCACCTTCCACATCGGCGGTAACAATGTGTATTTCCTTGCCGCCCAGACGGGAGTATACCTCATCAAACCAGACGGCTGAACCGCCTTTGGTGGGTAAAAACAATTCTGTGATCACCAGATAACGTTTATTATTCATGTTTGATAATCAGCCCTTTATTATCGACAATACATCACGCAAACTTTTACCCCCTGGATTTTCCAGAAGCAGGGGCAGCACTGATTTTACAGCCTCAATTCTTTTACCCATTTTAATCAGTGTATAAGCCAGATCCAGCCGGGCATGACGAATACCGGCTAACAGTCCGGAAAATAATTGCGGACGACTTCTTTTAATAACGCTTTTCAGGCGGATTAAAGAATCCACTGACTGCTGTTGCGCTCTTAATGGATCGCTACGGGTGGCACTGTTCTGATGAATATAATAAGCCGCAACAGGCTCAGTTATAACCCCTATTTTCTGACTTATGGCACATAAACGGATTAAAAAATTAACATCTTCACAAACAGCCACTCCCACCGGGTAGCCGCCTAATATTAGAAAGTCTGTTTTTTTCAGCGTTAAGGTATGGGTGTCACCAAAATGCTGTTCAATAAAGTCATTTATCAGCTCACCTTCCATAATAAAGGACTTCTGATCACCTGCCCGGCTTAATATCTTTTTACCGGCAATTGTGGAGGGCATTGACTGGCGCAACAACTGTCCTGTTTCATCAATATAGTCAAAATTACCGGTTACAAAGTCTACGGCTGGATGGTTTGCGATTAATTCTGCATAATACTGCAACCGGTTTTCATAATACCAGTCATCCGCATCAAGAAAACAGACCCACTCACTATCGGCCAGTTCCACGCCTTTATTCCTGGCCGCAGATACGCCGGCATTTTTCTGGTAATAGTAGGTTAGTCGCCTGTCAAACTGCTGTACCTGTGTTTTAGTGTTATCGGTAGAACCGTCATCAATAATAATAATTTCCTGAGCAGGATAAGACTGGCTCAACACCGACTCTATTGCCCTGGCAATGGTTTTTTCACCATTATACACAGCAATAATGACACTGAATGTGGGTTTACTCCTACTATTAGCCCCGGTCATACTCCCTCTCTCCCGGACAGAGCAGGCATAAGCCGTGTCACCCCTTTTAGCAGCCCGTTAAAACCAGAATATCTGGCCAGGCGTTTATATTTAAAATACTCCTGCAAACGATGGAGCCAAACTCTCAGCCGCGGCAAGCTGTTTAGTAATATAAGCTCTTTATTATTTGAGCAATAGGCTGCCATTAATTCCTCAACATTTAAATACATAACATGACTAAACTGAGTACTGACCGCGTCCAGTAATTGTTTTAACTCCTGTAAAGAAGCAGCTTTGTCCTCTAAAAAATTAAACCGATGCATTTCAATTAATGCCGGCCTGCCGCAGTGATGGTGCTTTAAAATATCCCGCATTACCTGTTCAGACTTATGCCCTTTTTGCGGTTCAAAATAAATATCTCTTACCAGGTAACAGGCCGTATTGTGATCACATTCCCCATTATAAAAGGTACGGCCATTAGACTGTAACTCTCCATTTGCATTGCGTCCGGTAAATTGCCTGCCGGGGGTAATATATATCTTAACCGCATGTTTTATATACTTTTCAATAACCGCATCGGTCCAGACAAAGGTAGGCGGTACAACGACCCTGGGTTTTTGTGCAAAAACACGTTCAAAACACTGCAGTTCTTTTGCAATGGCTTTGGCAATTGCCTGTTCTGATATTGGTTTAGAAGGCAATGAAGAAGTGTCACACCAGCGGCTTTGTAAAAATGAGGGTAAATTCTCTGTTTTGTGGTCAGCATTTTCAAAAAGCCACTGTTTGACTTCCTTCATCTGCAGTCGATTCATTAATGACGGTGGCCAGAAATGTTCCATGCCGTGTAAATGCAGTGCAAATACAGACGGTTGCCCCTGTTTTATAAGTTGAACCAGCTCAGCATACTCAGCATGACTTAAATCACGGTAACAGTAACTATTTTGCTCAATAATTTTCTGTGGATCCGGCTCCGCCAGTATCAGCCCTAATGTCAGTACCGGATGACGCTGCTGCCTATCCCGGTAACCCTGAAATAGCTGCAGCAGTTCAGTTAATGCAGGAACCTGCTCTTGCGGACCAACACCCCAGTCATCACTCTCAAAAATAACCACCGGATAGCGCAGCATGGGTTCTTTCCAGAGTCGTCTTATATCCCGGCCATACACAACAAACAGCATAAACATAACCAGCAACAACCATAAAGCCAGGAACAGTGTCAGGCTCAATGCCAGGTTCAGCAGTATAGCCATACGCCCATTACCATTTATAACCCATTTCTTCCGCAAGCGGGGAAACCGCACGGCGCAGCAGCCACTTTTCCAGACGGCTAACCCAGGCCTTACCGGTACTTAACTCCGAGCTGCCCACTTTTTTCTTTATCAGGTTATGGTTAATTTCAATGTCCAGGTAATTTTCCAGCCGATCCAGTTGCCTGTTATCCTGGATTAAGTCTTCATAACACAGCAACAGGCCGCCCAGTTGCTCTGCCTGACGGATGTACCCCTGCAGCAGTTTTTGCCAGTGCTGACCAAAAGCCATTGGAGTAAAGACGGGTTTATCCGGCCAGGTATCATACCAGCTGCGGCCATAGCGACAATAGGACTGATACGCCTTTAACGGGTTTCGATACAATAAGATAAAACGGGCATTAGGGTATAACCATTTAAGATAAAATGCATGCTCAATAGTCAGCCGCACTTCCTTTATACCCCAGATACCGGCCCCGGCTTTTTGAGCTGGCTCGGCAAATAAGGTTGTAAACAGAGCACGGTGTGACTGTCTTAACTCTTCCAGACCTGGAAACAGGTTGGCTATCCATTCCGTGGATAACTCCTGGGCACTGGATACCTTATGATAATCATAAAAATAATCTTCCGGCGGCCAGCCGGGACGAAACGCGACTAAAGTTTCAGCCATTTTCTGAATCATACCGCATTCATCAAAGGGTTCGCCCCAGATCAACACCCTGGGATCAGACATTATTAACCGCTGCACAAGGGTTGAGCCAGAACGCCAGCCAGCCGATAAAAGAAATATCGGCTGCTCCTGATCGGCATTATCTCGGGTAGCAGTTTCCGCCGTTACCGCCTGCAGATGTTTCAGCCCGTTCAGAATACCGGGTTGATGCTCAAGCCCCTGGCGATGTATCCGCAACGCCTCAGGCGTACCTTTCAGGGCTGATATAAAATAGTTTAAATTCACCATTACTTACTGGTACTCAATTTGTGCAAAGCGGCTTATATAGTCTTTTAAAGCATCTTTTGTTTCAATATAGGTTTTTTGCTTTTTATCATAGGCATCAAGAATATCAGCTACTTTATTCTTAAGACGGCTCCCAAAATAGGCTTTCAGCCATTTTAAATAAAAACGGGTCAGGCGGTATGAGGTCTTTTTAATAATTTTATAGATGCCTTTTAATAATGGATTTTTTAGGCGCTCAACATTATTTAAAATTAAAGCGTTCAGAGCATCAATAACCTGTACCTGGTTCAGCAAACGGTTTTTATAACGAATAAGCAAATCAGATGCTTTTATTTCGCAGAAACGGGAACAATACAAAGTATTGTCATCTCTTCTAAAATAATACAATGCCTTGTCAATATGCTTTGCCTTAAACAGAGCACTGATCCTGATCCAGTAGTCATAATCCTCCACTAAAAACAGGCCTGTATCATAATCCCCAACTGTTTCATAAGCTTTACGGGTATATAAAAAACAGGCCCCCACCTGGTTGCCTTTTTCCAGAGTCAGGCTATCGGGCAAGCGGACCAGCTTAGGGTCTTTCGGTTGACTGGTCACTTCATCCATTGTTTCAAATTCATAATAATCTGCATACACCAGGTCATATGGGCTATCCCTCAGGGCTGAAACCATTTCCTCTATTGCCTGTTCAAAGTAAAAATTATCATCGGATGTCCAGGTTAATAATTCACCCTGCGCTTCCGCAAAGCCCCGGTTCAGGGCTCCGGGTAATTTCAGGTTGGTTTCATTTTTTATATATTTAATGCGCTTATCATTAAACGACTGAACCACTTCCGTGGTATTATCCGGAGAATTATCATCAACGATAATCAACTCAAAATGTGGATAAGACTGCTTTAAAACACTTTCTACGGCTCCGGCAAGCACATTGGCCCTGTTATACGTCGGCAGTACAATAGAAACTAACGGCGGGTGTTCTGCACTCATGTTATTTATCTTGTTCCTGTAACAGCTTTTTAACTATCTGTATACTGGCCGTACCATCCCCATAGGGATTAATACATTCTGCCATTGCTTTATACGCATTTTCATCATCCAGCAGTCTGGATGCTTCGTCCACAATTTTTTGCGCATCCATGCCGATAACTTTTACCGTTCCGGCCGCGACGCCTTCCTGACGCTCAGTTACTTCACGCATGACCAGTACCGGCTTACCCAGACTGGGCGCTTCTTCCTGCAGACCACCGGAATCGGTCAGTACCAGATAGGCGCTTTTCATTAAATGCACCATGGGCATATATTCCAGCGGATCAATTAGTAAGACATTATCAATATCCGCCAGTTTGGCATTAACAATCTTACGTACATTAGGGTTACGGTGCACCGGATAGACCAGTGTAATATCATCCTGGTACTTTAGAGCTAACTGCTTTAAGCCTTCGCAAATGGCCTCAAAGGGCCCTCCAAAGCTTTCCCGTCGATGAGCAGTTACCAGGATTATCCGCTTAGAGCCAATGGGTAAATGACTCAGAGGGGATTGGGCAAAATCAAAATCCCGACTGGACACATCCAGCAAGGCATCAATAACCGTATTACCCGTTACCGCAATTTGCTCATCGGGAATGCCTTCATTCAGCAAATGCTGTTTGGCCAGTTCGGTGTGAGCAAAGTATAAATCAGACAGAGAATCGATAATTTTCCGGTTGGTTTCTTCAGGATAAGGGTGGTATTTGTTAAAAGTTCTAAGGCCGGCCTCCACATGGCCGACTTTTACTCCGCAGTAAAAAGCGGCCAGACCGGCTGCCATAGAGGTTGTAGTATCCCCCTGAACCAGTAGATAATCAAACGTTTCGGACCGTAAAATCTGGCTGACCTGCTGCAACACCCCAATAGTAATATGCTCCAGGGTCTGGTTTTCCCGCATGAGATCCAGATCATAATCCACCCGGATATCAAATAAATCAATTAAGGACGCAACCATATCCTTATGCTGGCCGGTTATGCAGTTTTTATTATCAATTTCCGGGCACTTTTCCAATTCTGCAATCAGCGGAGCCATTTTTATGGCTTCCGGCCGGGTACCGAAAACCGTCAGAACTTTAAGCATGTTTAGTATCCTTAAGAGGTTTGTTTTTCATTGTGTATAAGTTTCAGCAGGTAGGCATCCAGAAAATACTTGACGGCCCAGCTGATCTCCGCACCGGCAATATATTGTGCGCCTTTACCATAACTGCCGTTAAAACCACCAGAGTCATTCTGAATTGTTTCCAGATAACGGATAGCCTTATCCGCCGGCTCTTTTTTACCCAGGCTGTACCAGACAATCGCGTATTGAGCAATACCGGTAGAACATATCCATTCTACATCCGGATAGGCGGGAATACTGCCGTCCCGACGCTGCTGACGCTCAACATCCACCATTCCCTGCCTGGCCAGGTCAAATTCTTCCAGCTCACACAAAGCCTCCATGGCATAAGCATGAAAGTGCGACAAACGGTTAAAGGGCACCAGTTCTTTCTGCTGTTTATAATAGGCCAGCACTTTCTGCGCAGCTTCAATATAGTCCGGCCTGTTCAGCAGGCGACCGGCTTCAATTAAGGGCGGCAGGACATACACGTGGATCAGATCACTGGCAATATCTGACCACAACTCAGTGGATGGTGTAGTTAAGCGGCCATTATCTTCTACCTGTGTTAATAACCAGTCGCAGGCCCGAACCAGTGCATTATGAACGCCATCCACATCACCCAGTGCCGCACACAGACCACGCAGGATCTGCCCGGTATCAAAGGTGTAGGGCACACCATCGGGGGCAGGAAATGCACCGTTTTCAAGCTGGATGGAAAGCAGCCATCGGGTACAGATTCTGGCCAGTTCGGTTTCTTTCCAGTTATACAGGGTAGGAATATAATAACCCGTTACCTCAGGGTAAGGTACTTTTTCCCTGGTGTGTACGATTATCCCCTGATCTTCCACCATATTATTTTTAAACCAGCCCAGTGCTTTAGCACAACTATGATTTGTTCCTCGCCACAATGACATTCACATTACCTCAATATTTAAGATTTATCCGGGAGTGTTGCGGGTTCCTGGATACGCAAGACCTGATCCGCTTTGATATTATTTAACTCCTGTACCTGGCCACTGGGCCAATATACAGTAATGATTTCTATGCTTTTATTCTGCCCCAGCCCGAAGTGCAGACGCTGAAAATTCTGTACCCGGTTATGCACCCCGCCATCCTGCAGACGAACCTGCTTTTTACCGCCGGCAGTAACATAAACAATTGCGCCAATAGCATCTCTATTAGATTGTGTACCTTCAAGATCAATTTCCAGCCAGTGATTTTTATTACCCTTATTATGATAAAGCTGATAGCCGCCATCACTGGCGGCCAGACCATAACTCCTGCCCATACTGCCGCCGTTCATAACCAGTAAATCCAGAAATCCATCCTGGTCATAATCCGCCATGGCAACGGCATCACCTACCCCCATATGCGTACCGGGTGCACCACCGGCCCCAGTCATTGCAGTAAAGTTACCCTTACCATCATTTAACAGCAGTTTATTTTCAAGATTTTTAATACTGCTTGAGGCGACAATATACAGATCCAGATCCATATCATTATCAAAATCACCAGCAACGGCATTAACACTGTCGGTTAAGGGTTTATTAATACCTCTGGTATCACCTTCTTCATTTAATGCATCGCCGGTATTCATTAACAGACGATCGGCGGAAAATGATTTTTTTGATGACTCCGGGTAATGCACCCGATCAGTAATTTTTTGGGTGGACTGAATTTTAGCCGTTATCTGCAGAGGCTCATTGGATTTAATTGCCGTCCACTGCTTATCCCCGGAAACATCAATACGCCAGCGGTTGTCGCCAGTATAATGAATATAAACGCCTAGCTGTTCTCCTGACACAAAAGTCAAAGGCTGTTTAATACCCGCAATATCCGGATTAAGTTTAAACTGGTGTTTTACGGGGTGTAAATCAGACGCTCCGATGTGTATTTTATCCAGAGACAATAAGGTTTTAGAGGGGGCTGACATTAATGCAATAATAATTTCACCTGCTGTCTGAAACTCAAAACCAAAGTTCTGAGCCACATTTTTAGCACTTATTTTAACATCGAGCAGCAGCTCATTATCACCTCTAAAAGCCGATAAAACCGCGGTGTCCGAGCTTTTTCGGGCCAGGAAAAGATCCATTTTAAGATCACCGTTAAAATCTCCGGAAACCAGGTCATTAAAATGGGTTCTGGGCAGGATTTCCTGCTCATTGAAAGCATTATTCTGTAAACTAAAAACCTGTCCTGCACGATCTTTAAGCCCCTGTACCCGACAAGCAAGATCCGGTTTATCCTGACTGCTTAAAAGACTTAGAATACAAAACGGGACTGAAGCAGAGGCAAAAGGCTGAGTCGGGATTTTTTTAAACGAACCGTCGCTGTTCTGGTTAAAAATACTGGCGGGGGCTTTACCATCCCCTCGTGCCAGAGCACCCAGAAAAACATCCAGACGGCCGTCCTGATTAAAGTCATAAAATAACTGCATACGGGTTCGAGCATAAGGATTATCAATATCCAGCGCTTTGGCCTGGTTGCGGAAACGTCCGGCATCATTAATATAAAAACTGTTTGGACCGACACCAACCCCTCTGCCGCCGCCACGAAGCAATAGCAGATCCTGATCACCATCGTTGTCATAATCTGCCCAGACAGCCCCGTGCTTATCGCCCTGCAACTCCACCTCAGAAAAATACTGCTCAGTTATGTCCTTAAACCAGCCATTGCCCATATTCTGGTAAAAAACCGCCGGATTACCATGATTAGTCGTATACAGATCCGGCAGGCCATCATTGTTAAAGTCACCCCAGGCAGCACCATAAGTCATTCCTGAATCTGTAATGCCAGATGAAAAAGTAACTTCTTCAAAAACAGGCTTATTGTTACTTTCACCACAGCCTGAAAGCAGCAGCAGGATAATTAACGGGTAAAAATAGTTGCTTATTCTCATTAAATGATTACTCTTTTTTCCACTGTTTACAAGGACTTAATATTCCAATAACTAGCGCTTTATAAAACCCCGAATTTTATCCACCAATGAGGTTCTACTAACACGACCCACTTGCTGGGTAAGCAGGGCATTACAAAAATTCAGAAAACGACGGGCACTGCCCTGGGTTGATAATAACTCATTATGGGCGTGCTGATATGCCAGCTTTGATAAAGCAGCATAGTAATCTGCATCCCTAAGAACACGGCCAATTTCTTTAAGCCAGGCATCTTTATTCTGATAATCTTTAATTAAAACTCCACCTTCTCCTACAGACTCGGGCAAGCCCCCACGCATACTGGCAATAACTGGAATACCACAGGATTGAGCTTCAACAGCAACCATACCAAACCCTTCTTCCCATCTTGAAGGCACCAGCAACAAGCGAGTCTGACGATACACCTCACTCATATCTGAAACACGACGAATAAATTTAACATTAGGGAGACTTTCTAACTGCTCAGTTAATGCATTAATGCTTATTTGATCCAGTTTCCACGATTCCACCAGTAAAAATTTTTCTTCAGGTAAAGCCCTGGCTATGTCTAAAAAGGTAGCAAAACCTTTTACCGCATGAGGATTAATCATAGTTAAAAAACCCTCCGGGTCTCCCTTAACGCCAAAATCTGTTTTTGGACAGGGATAGACAACCTCTGCTTTTACCCCGCTTGCTTTTTTAACCTTATTTGCAAGAAACCGGCTGCTGCAAACAATCCCGCTGACCTGCCTGGAAATTGCAATTAACTCTGCCACATCAAACTCGGCATCATGTACAAACAGCACACTATGTATATTTTTTTTATAGGCCTGCTCAACCACAAAGGCAGCACCTTCCATCTGCGCCCATATAATATCCGGCTGTTGCATATCAATATAATTAGCTAACTGCTGTGTAAAGTTTTCAATAACCTGTACCGGGTAATGACAGTCTATTTCACCTGATGCGCCTTGTTCATTTACAGCGACAATATCCAGAGCAGCATAATCTTCAGATTCTGGAAAGCTCCAGGGAGGATTAGAAAAAGCACTGTCGCCAACCGCCTTACACTCGGCCTGCTGGTTCTGCACCAGTGAAAACATTATCTCATGAGCACAACGAGCCGCTCCCCCGAGGAAAAAGGGGTAAGGGGGACGCTCACTGATATAGAGAATACGCATTAAAATTAATACTCAAAAGGTTCATTATACTGTTGAACGTACTTTTTCCAGCACAGAAAACATCTGTTCTGCCTGACGGCTCCGGTATCGAGACTGCAGCCATTGTTCAATTTTATCATCATCCTCTGGTGAAACTGATTTTATATTCAATAAAGCATTATACAGAGCGGTAACACTGTCTGCTTTAATGACCAAGCCATTACCCAGGTCATTAATTATTGCCGCCATTTCTCCTCCCTCACCATAAACCAGCACAGGGGTACGGGAAGCCACATACTCATAAGTTTTGCCCTGTATATAACGTTGCACCTGAGAAGGATTTAATAATAGCAGGGCATCAACCGACAGCATCATCTGGCAAGCCTGCGATTTTGGTACCTGATCAATTAATTCAAATACCTCGGAATAGGGAAATGTCTTTAACTGTTCAAGTACTGACGGTCTCTTATACCCAATCAACTTGATATTAAGCCGGTTTATCAGCGATGGATACTTTTCAAGAACTCGAGACAAAGTTGTTAAAAAACTCGTTGGCGAGGCCATCGGCCCCAAATTACCGAGATAAGCCAGAGTAATTGTGGCAGCATTATCGCTGACAGATTCATTATTACTGAGTTTATTAGCTAACTTAAAATCATCAGGCTCCCAGCCATTGTAAACAACCGCACAATTATCCTTATCTAACACATCAAACTCAGTAATGGCATGTTCCAGTTGAGACGGCGTAGTAAAGACAACCGCATCTGCCTGCTCAAGGCACTGCCTCTCAAGTTTACGGTTAGACTTATCTTTTAACACAAAATCAAAAGGACATTCTGTCCATTCATCACGATAATCCAGTACCAGTTTCCAGCCCAGAAGCTTTGACAGCCACATGCCAACCACAAAATTATGAAATGGCGGCCCTGAAGCCAGAATCACCCCCGGCGATGAATTCTGCATTAAACGGGTAGCCAGATCATATATTATAAATGCATTGGCCAAACCACCATCAAGAACCGGCAAAGGCCAGGATAGCGGACTATTATCCACCCTGGAAATACGCTGCACCTGAACAGTAGAAGATAGTTTTTCTAATAAGTACCCGCCAGCGTCAGTAATAATATCTGGTTCAGGGCTGGTAATAACCCTTATCTTCCAGCCCGCCTGTTCAGCGTAATTAGCAAATGACATAGGGCGATAGACACCGCCTGTTACCTGAGGAGGAAATTCCCAGGCCAGCAACACCATCTCTTTTACATAATCAAAACTTTCTGATTTTGCTTTATTAGCACCTTGCCTTGAAAGCAAGGTATATTTTTTCCATAAAGGCCATTGGCGGTTTTTAGTTTTTCGTATCCATGATGCCAGCTGCCAATAAGTCTGTTTTAAACTGTTACCTAACATTTCACCAGCATCTTTATTAAGACCGATTTATCCATTAGCAGTTCTGGCCCTTACTAGAGGATGCTCTAATATTTTTTTTACCATGCCATCCCATGTCCACTCTGAAGCTATAGAGGAATTTACTTTGTTAACCTCCTTGCCGTCATAATTAACAGCTTGATTCATGGCTTTAATCAAGGCGTCTGATGAGTTAACATCAAAAGAAATATTCTTACCTGCATCAAGCACCCATTCAATACAACCCAGTTTAGGCCCTATAATTAATTTGCCAAACGTCATGCCTAAAACCGCAACACCCGAGTTAAGCCCTCTGGAATGAGATAACACCATACAATCTGATGCTGCCAGGAATATCTGAATATCTTCAGAAGGAATATTCTTTAAATACAAAGTTGTTCTTTTAGCCCAGTGACGAGCCCAGTACATTAGTAACTTGTCCCGCCATGCACCTTTTCCCGTAATTCCCTGGTAATTGCCCGCAACCAGCAGCCACTTATCAGGGTTGTTAACTTTACCAAAAACCGAGAATAATGAGTCCAGCCCCTTATAACTTCTAATAGCCCCAAAGTGCAGATAAACATAGGCATTGTCCGGTATAGCTAATCTGGCTCTCGCTTCTTTACGAGTAATACCTGAAGGGTATGCAAGATAGTTTCCATGCGGCAGAACTATGTTTTCAATGTTATCATGAACCTTATAATGAGCTTTTAATAAGTCAATTGATTTCTCACAATGGTGTGCAATAATATCAGCCCGTTCTATAACAGACTGATAAACATCATAATCCAGACCGGATTTAACATGATCATGAGGCGTTAGGTTATGGACAGTCCATACTATTTTAGCCCCTTTATTTTTATACTTGTCAATAGCGCCAATAAAACGTTCCGCACGTTTTTCTGCACTGCCCATTCCATGCCAGCGATAAAACGCTTCTGGCCAGTTTAAATGTACAATATCAGCATCAACTGTGGTCTCATAAAAGTTATCTACTCCATAAATTAATTCACAGCCAGTTCGTTGATAGGCTCTGCCTAATTCACGAATATAAATATTCATACTATCAATCCAGTTTGGCAATAATACGCATATTTTTTTATTATCTGCCATATAAAGTCCCTGATATAAACAGCTTTTTAAAGGCCTGCCTTTTCCGGCTGCTGCCACTGTGTTTCCAGCTTGAAAAAACCTTCATTTTCAGGTGAGGTTCGTTGAAAGTCCTGTCCTGCAACAATAGAGAACTGAAACATATTTTCACCAAAAAAAACATTTTTTACCGGCTCCTCAACATCAATACTGATACGTGCTGAATATGTTCTAGGCAACAACGGCAGTTGCTTAATTCTGAAGGTAAATTCATATTCTCCAGTATCCAGCTCCAGACTTCTTAATTCCTCTCCGCTTGTCGTTGTCGTTATATAAACAAAATCAGTAGAATGAACGCCAAAAACAATAATAGGTTTTTTTAATGGCTTATTAAGTTTCAGTTTTAAGACCACATCAACATCACTATTATATTGAACCGTCTCCGTTTTATTTCCCGTTAATACATCCTGAAAATAAAAGTCCTTTAATTCTACTTCACCTGTGCTTCTTATATTAGACTGACTGCTTTTAGCCTGAAGTCTTATTTTTTTATCATTATTTTCATAAAACACATTACATACTTTACTGGCTTTGTCATCCATAAGAATATTGCCGTGATCCAGTAACAGAACCCTGTCACACATTCTTTCAATTTGTCGAATATTATGGCTAACTAAAAGCACAGTCTTGCCCTGCCGTTTAATCATATTTTCCATTCGGTCAAAGCATTTTCTCTGAAAAGCCAGATCTCCGACGGCCAGGACTTCATCAACAATCAGCAGATCCGCATCAATACTGGTTGCAATACTAAAGCCCAGACGCACCTGCATACCAGAACTGTATCGTTTAATTGGGGTGTCAACAAATTCTTCTAATTCTGCAAACTCAACAATATCATCAAACTTGGCCTTAATTTCTGAGCGTTTCATCCCCAGAATAGTTCCGTTCAAATAAATATTTTCACGTCCGGTTAAATCAGGCACCAGTCCTGCGCCAACTTCAATTAAAGGCGCTACTTTAGCATCCACATAGACATTTCCCTGAGTAGGAGTTGTAATTCCAGACAGAATTTTCAGCAGAGTACTTTTACCCGCCCCATTTGTCCCGATGATGCCGACCACTTCACCCTGTTCAATTTTAAAATTTAAAGAATCCAGTGCCTTAAACTGCTTGTTTTTACTATCCGACTGATTCTTTGAATTCAAAAATATCTTTTTTAATGAATCTTTAAGGTTGACTAACTGCCCTAAACGATACTCTTTCGTCAAATCCTTTACTTCAATAATAGCCATATTCTATACCAGTCCCTATATCACATCCGCAAAATAAGCTTCCGCACGCTTAAAATATACATAGCTAAGAGGAAGCAAAATCATAATTACGATAAAGCCAGGTAAAATAGCGGCAAAATCCGGTGCAGTATTTCTAAACAAAGCCCCCTGAAATGCGTCAATAATCCCTGCCAGAGGATTCATTGTATATAAAGTGTATAAAGTATCTGACCAGTCCCCTGCAATTTGCTGCTCAAGAAACTTCTCTTTAACCAGACTTAAAGGGTAAATAACAGGCGAGGCGTACATTAACAAAGAAAGAACAACCGGTAATGCTGTTGCTACATCACGATAATACACATTCAGTGCTGAACCGAACAAACTGATTGTCAATGCAACCAGCATAGTATATAAAATAATAACAGGCACCCATAAAACAGACCAACCGGGTACCATATGATAATAAATCATTAATAATGCCAGAATAAAAAAGCTGATCCCCAACTCTACCAGCTTAGTCACCATAGCTGTCAACGGAAATACTTCGCGAGGAAAATAAATTTTTCTCACCAGATTAGTATTACCCACAACACTTGAAATACCTTCTGAAGCACTTTCCTGAAAAAATATCCAGGGCATTAATGCCGCAAAGGTCAAAACAGGATATGGAATATTGCCGCTGTCAATACCCACAAAACTTTTTACCAGAGTAAAAATCAACATCAGCAAAACCGGCTTGAGTACCGCCCATAACAAACCAAGATATGCCTGCTTATATCGAACTGTTATATTTTTTATGGCCAGAGCCATTATTAATTCACGATAATTATAAAGATCACGAATAACACGAATCATTTATTTATATCCCATTTTTAATGCCGTATTCTCAACCAGACTTAAGACACGGGCAACTTTATCTGCATTTCTTCCATCTTTCCATTTATTTAAACGAATTTCAGAAAATGCATTATATGGCCGGGACAATACTGTCTGACAATGTTTTTCTAACGTTTCCCCAAATTCAAGGTCTATTGCCTCAAAAGCAGCTTGAAAACCTCGCACGGGATCATTCAATAAATCTTCATAACAGATTTCCACCCATTGTTTTTCCGGCACCATATCTCTACCCGCAAGAATCATATCGTTCATCGCCTGGTATTGAAAGGCACAAACCTCTTCTACCGAGCTGGAAAGATAGTTTTTCCACCCTTCGGGAAGAAAAAAACACCAACGTTTAAACTCTCCATTTTCAACATTTACATCTACAGGCAGGCTGTTTGACCAGGTTGCAAATTCATCGGCCTTTCTCCAACCTTCAATTAATGAATTAATATTGTCACCCGGGCTTCGTTTTACATACACAAAGCGAGCAGCAGGAAACAAGGCCAATAAATAAGACAGGCACAGGCCGTTCTGATTATTTTTATCTACAAAATTAAGAGTACCCGTCTGACCATAAAAAAAACGGGAAATAAACGCCCTGTCTCTATCCGAAGCATCTTCTTTTAATAATACATGACTTTTCCAGTCTCTTTGTTCCAGGGGGTGTAAGGAAGCCCAGAGATCATGTGTTTCTTTTTGAATACTGCCTAACTGCGGGGAAGCAGAAAACGTTTTATATACCAGCGTTGTACCAGCTCGTGAACAGCCAAGAATAAAAACCGGGCTTTCTGCTATTTGGGGAGATAGTTTCCACCTCAAGTCACGGCCTTTTATAATCCCCTTCGAAAGATAATATCTCAGAGTTTTATCTATCTTTAGCCCAATTTCAGTCATCATTATAATATGTATCTGCTTTAAAATTAACATTATAGACCAACTAAAAGCTAAATCTTGTAAGAAAAAGAGTACTAGAGCATAATTGTTGAATTTTCCCTATTGCAAAAGAAATTTTTCTACTACAGAATAGTTACTCAGACAATAAACCACACCTGACTTGGTGCATAAGTGAAATTAATTATTCAAATTCCCTGCTACAATGAAGAACAGACTCTGCCCTTAACTTTTGCTGATTTACCTAAGCAAATTGATGGAATAGATGAGATTGAAGTCTTAATTATAGACGATGGGAGTTCCGACAAGACCGTTGAAATTGCCCAACAACTGGGCATAGACCATATTGTAATTAACAAAAAAAATATGGGGCTGGCAGCCAGCTTTCGACGAGGTATAGATGAATGCCTGCGTCAGGGTGCAGATATTATTGTTAATACTGACGGGGATAATCAATATGCTGGCTGGGATATTCCAAAACTGGTCAAACCTGTCCTTAATAATGAAGCCGATATCGTAATCGGAGATCGGGAAACACACAAAATCAGCCATTTTTCAAAAGGTAAAAAGTTTATGCAATGGCTGGGCAGTGGAATTGTCAGAAAACTGGCCGGTATATGGGTACCCGACACCGTCAGCGGCTTTCGGGCCATCTCAAGAGAATCCGCAATTAAACTCAATGTACTGTCGACTTTTAGTTATACCATAGAAATGGTTATCCAGGCAGGCAACCGTAACCTGACAATTATTTCTGTACCGGTTGAAACCAATGATAAAACCCGTGAATCCCGCCTCTTTAAGAGCATACCCAGTTTCATTATACGCCAGGTTAGTACCATAGTTCGCATGTACGCTATGTATCAGCCGTTAAAAGTATTCTTTATTATCGGTTCAATTCTGAGTATTACAGGTATTATACCTATTATTCGATTTATGTATTTCTATTATACCTCAGGGGGCGCCGGACATATACAGTCCTTAGTTCTTGGTGGCATACTTCTCATGATGGGCTTTATTACATTTCTAGGAGGCTTAATTGCTGACCTGATTTCATTTAATCGAAAACTCTCAGAAATGGCACTTGAGCAAATTCGAACAAATGAATTTTCCCGAAATAAAAATAAGTAAATACAGTTTAAATGAGCACTGAAAATCATAAAAAAATTGTGGTACTCGGCCCCGTCCTGCCATTTCGTGGTGGAATTGCACAACACACCACAATGTTAAAAAGAGCACTTGCTAAAAAATCTGATCTTTTGGCTTTATCGTTTTCCAGACAATATCCTGGCTGGCTATTTCCAGGAGAAAGTGATCGCGATCCCTCTTATGAGGGTCATATGGAAACTGCAACTGAATATTTAATTGATTCACTTAATCCTCTAACCTGGAAAAAGGCAATAACCAGAGTAATTAATTTTAATGCTGAGATAGTTCTTATTCCGTGGTGGACAGTATTCTGGGCACCTTGTTTTGGGTTTATTTCCAGAGCATTAAAAAATAGAGGAATTGAGGTTATCTTCTTCTGTCATAACGTCATTGAACATGAAGCATCGAACTGGAAAACAATGTTAACCAGAAATGTGTTAAAAAACGCACAGCGTTTTATAGTTCACACAAAAGAGGATAAAAGCAATCTTTTAGCACTCTTGCCCAATGCGAAAATAACAGTACATCCTCACCCAATATATGAACACTTTCCAGAAGCAGAAGGAAAATATCAACGCAGAAAATCTCTGGAACTGCTTTTTTATGGTTTTGTCAGACCCTATAAAGGACTGGATGATCTGATTGATGCTATGTTGTTGTTAAAAGACAAAGATATCCAGCTAACAGTTGCTGGTGAATTCTGGAAAGGAAAAGATGAAACGAGTGAAAAAATTTATTCTCTAGGTTTAAATGAGCAAATTGAATTGCGCCCTCGCTATCATAGTGATCAGGAAACCGCAGAACTTTTTCATAGAGCAGATATTATAGTATTACCTTATCGCAGTGCAACAGGAAGTGGTGTTGTGCCAATAGCCTATCATTATAATAAACCGGTTATTGTGACTCATGTTGGTGGATTACCTGATGTTGTGCTTAACCAAAAAACCGGAGTTATTGTCCCAGCAAACGACAGCACATCCCTGGCAGAAGCAATTGCTCATATCAATCAGAAAACTTGTGAATTAATGGTGCCCCAAATTCTTGAATTTAAGAAATCTCTTACATGGGATTCATTAGCATCTGTTATTGTCCAGTAGAATTGATTTCTCATGTATGAATGATAAAACATATATTATTCTGGTTAACTGGAATGGCTGGGAAGATACACTTGAATGCCTTGAAAGTATCTTTAACCTTTCAAGGAAAGATTTCCGCGTCCTTGTATGTGATAACGGCTCACAAGATGATTCTCTCAATAAAATAAAAGAATGGGCTGAAGGCACAAGAGAAGCCCGTATCTCAGAAAAAAGAATGGGAAAATATTCACTTCCCAAAACCAATAAACCTGTTTCCTATCAATTACTCACTAAAACACAGGTTGAATCTGGAGAAATAGCTGCACACAGCCAATTAATATTAATTGATTGTCAGAAAAATCTTGGTTTTGCAGGAGGTAATAATATAGGACTACGCTACGCCTTGTTACAAAATGATATGACATGGTGCTGGTTATTAAATAATGATACGGTTGTTGAACAAAATGCCTTAACTGAACTAATAAAAAAAGGGGTTGCAAACCCCAGGATTGGTATAACGGGATCAACAATTATTTATTATAATCAAACTAACAAAGTTCAGGCTTTTGGCGGTGCACGATATTTCTCCTGCATCGGACTGGCAATGCATATTGGTAGGTTCAATAGTCAGTTGAAAGCAACAAATGAAAATAAAATAGAAAAACATTTATCCTATATTTTGGGAGCCTCAATGTTTATTTCACGAGACTTCCTCAGAAAGATCGGCCTGATGTCTGAAGACTATTTTCTTTATTATGAAGAGCTGGACTGGGCACAACGATCTAAATCTCAATATTCTTTAGCCTATGCCAGCAAAAGTTTAGTATTTCATAAGGCTGGTTCCAGCATTGGCTCATCAAACAAAGCATCCCAACGTTCCATGTTGGCTGATTATTATTTAATGTCTAATCGACTTAAAATAACACAACGTTTTTTTCCTTATTGTAATTTTTCAGTACGATTATTTCTTGGGGTTGAAATGGTTATTCGCTTATTGAAAAGACAACCTAAAAAAGCCAGAATTATCTGGGGATTGATTATAGATAAATCAACCAATAAATTTACTTCAAATGAATAAAGATTTATTTGAAGTGAGATTGCCCTGATTTATAAATATTCTTAATATTGAAACTGGTGTTTATCTGGGGGATAATGTGTTTATTTTGTACTGACAGGATGAAAATGAGAGGACAAAACTGCCTTACCTCATCAATATTTTGTTTACTTTTACTATTTATACGTGGCAAATAGAATTTAAATTTTTTTATAACAATATAAATATCATTTTAGG
>JALUZF010000145.1 GCA_027012135.1 Gammaproteobacteria bacterium | reverse complement strand
GAAGAATTCGAATGGGCCTAATAAGGTATTTTTCGCAGGTTAGGGTTCGGGACTGGTGGGATGGTAAGTCCCAAAAATTTCAGCCGCCGGATACGGATATTTTAAGGCGATTTGAAGGTTTGTTATAAAAATTACTTCAAAACAGCTGGTTACAAACAAATTGTTAAAGAACGTGTGAGCGAAACTGGGCACTCAAGGGTGAGCTGTCGCTCTAAACTTTAGTTATAGTAACTACTCAGTATAAATTAAAGTAAGGTAGAGTGAATGGCTGCAGGTACTGGATTTACAGGGTTTTGAAAACATGGATGTTTTCACAAAGCGATACATGGACGTACTTGAGCGCCCCTGGAAATTCAGTACCTGCAGACAGTCACGGTCAGGTACACTGAATAGTTACCTTTTATAAAGAACTAAGAAGAACTAACAAAGGAATAACAATGAACAAATTATTATTAACAGCAGCAGCCAGCACCCTGGTTCTGACAGCCTGTACCAATGAATACACACCTTCAGAACAGGCTAATGGTGAAGAAATTTTTAAGACTGCCTGTATAAGCTGCCATAATCCCATTGAAGGTAAGGATAATATTTATTATGAACTAAGCACCGATAACATGAATCAGGCTTATATTGAAGCCAAAATTACCGAAGGCAGTTTAATGATGCCCAAATTTCCCAATCTGACCGGAGAAAACCTGTCAGCGGTCAGTCAGTATGTCCTGGAACACTCGGTTGAAAAAAAATAAATCGTTTAGCACACTTTACGGAGCCCTATCACAATGCTCCGTAAACTTCGGCTTATATCCATTCTTTTAATCAGTTCAAAGTTTTTATTCTGATCCCTGTTTTAATTCCTTCCTGCCTTGCTAAAAAACCATTCTGGTTTATGCTTTAGTTAATTCTCAATAAACTCTGGCAATTAAGGAACCTGTGTTTTTATGAACATGAATAAAGATCTTGAGTATCTGATTTCCGAGATCCCCATTTTTAATGAACTGGATGCTGAAGACACCCGGGTTTTAAGCAAATACCTGTTTCCCAAGGATCTGCCTGTTGGAGGACTGGTTTGTAAAGAAGGGCAACATGGCAGCTTTCTAAGTTTTGTGGCCTCCGGAGAACTGGAAATTGTTAAAACGCTGGAAGGTCAGGAAGTTAAAATTTCTACTATTTCCGAAGGTGATTCACTGGGTGAAATGGCATTAATTGATGGTCTGACGCGCTCTGCTACGGTCAGAGCCTGTCGGCCATCGACTATTTTAATTTTGCGCCGGGATGATTTTAATACCCTGTTGTCTGAACATCCTGCCGTTGGTATTAAAATTTTAAAAGGGATTGCACGCCTGTTAAGCCTTAACTTACGCAAGGCGTCGGCTCAGTTAACAACCTTTATGACTATGACACAGTAAAGATAACCCAGTAGAGAAAAGCAGAACACTAACGATTAGTACGCCTGTTCTTTTTACCACCGAATTTTTTAGCCATATGTCTGGTCTGACGGTGGCGTCGTTCCTGTACCTTTTTGGTTTTTTCATTATTGCGTAGGGTATTGCGAAACGGATTGGCACTATTTTTAAATTCCAGACGAATAGGTGTAGCTTCCAGTTTTAGCCACTTTCGAAAACTGTTTACCAGGTAACGTTTATAAGCTTCGGGAATAAACTCGGTCTGAGTACCATGAATAACAATTAAAGGTGGATTAACACCGCCCTGATGGGCATAACGCAGTTTAATCCGTCTTCCCCTGGCCAGCGGCGGCTGATGCATCTGCACTGCTTCTTCCAGCAGAGTGGTTAATTTAGAGGCCTGATGACGTTTCATAGCCGATTCAAAGGCTTTATTCACTGAATTGTATAATAAGCCGACACCACTGCCGTGCAGGGCAGAAATATAATGGTATTTGGCATAATCCAGATAAGGCAGACGACGTTCCAGCTGATCTTTGACAAACTGCCGGCCATCCTGGCTCATACCATCCCACTTGTTAATGGCAACAATTAAGGCTCGACCCTTATCCAGTATATAGCTTAACAGATGCAGATCCTGATCCGTCAGTCCTTCATGAGCATCAAGCATTAAAATCACCACATGCGCTTTTTCAATAGCCTGCAGAGCCTTGATAATGGAGAATTTTTCCAGAGCATCCTTAACCCGGCTGCGGCGTCGCACACCGGCAGTATCAATAAAGGTATATCGCTGCCCGTCCCGTTCAAAGGGAATAAAAATACTGTCCCGGGTGGTACCCGGCATATCAAAGGCTACCACCCTCTCCTCGCCCATCAGGCGGTTGATCAGGGTAGATTTACCCACATTAGGGCGGCCCACAATAGCCAGTTTAATACCGGTGTGTTCATAATCATCCACATCACTGTCCGGTTCTGGTTCTTCAGGGATCTCCGCCAGCAGTTCTTCCATCAAAGGCCCGATACCATCACCATGAGAAGCGGAAACAGCATAGGGCTGCCCCAGTCCCAGAGCATAAAACTCAGACTCAACCAGGTCATCATTCATGCCTTCAGTTTTATTAACCAGCACGATAATTTCCTTACCCAGCTGACGCAGATGCTGGGCAATAGTCTGATCATGGCCGGTAATGCCGCCGCGTCCATCCACCAGAAACAGAATAATATCCGCTTCCTGCATGGCCTGATAAACCTGGGACTGCATGAGGGTGTCAATACCTTCATCTTCACCGCTGAGACCACCGGTATCAATAACAATATAAGGCCGGTCTCCCACCTTACCATCACCATACTGACGGTCCCGGGTGACACCGGGCATATCCGCCACCAGGGCATCCCTGGTTTTTGTCAGACGGTTAAAGAGTGTGGATTTACCTACATTGGGGCGCCCGACCAGGGCAATTACCGGTTTCATAACCTGATTATTTACTCGAAATTATTGGATTAAGCGTTCAGCGTTCAGCGTTCAGCGTTCAGCGTTCAGCGTTCAGCGTTCAGCGTTCAGATGATTTTATAAAGCGTATTGTTGTTATTCAACTTTATGTCTTATTTCAGTTACTATTTAATGCGTAATGCGGATAAGTCGCCGCCGTTGCCGTAAAAATATAATGTACCGGCATCAACCAGGGGCTGGACATGGAAACCGTCGCCGTCCACTTTTTCCCGGCCAATCAGTTCACCGTCCTGACGTGAGAGGACGTGGATATAGCCTTCGAAATCGCCTACCACAACATAGTCGTCAACCACCACCGGAGCGGTCACCTTACGATGAGCCAGTTTGTCCTGTTTCCAGAGAAAATCACCGGTTACCCGGTCAACCGCCCAGATATTACTGTCCGCATCGGTGACATAGATATGGCGGTCATCAGACGCCATACCGGCATAGGAAGACATTTTCTTAGCCCAGAGAACGTCTCCCTCCAGGGCATCAATGGCAACAATCTGTCCCTGATAGGTCACGGCATAAAGTGCCCGTCCTATCAGGATAAGGTTAGCATCAATATCCACCAGACGTTCCAGGTCGGAACGCCCCCGGGGGACGGCGGCATTAGCCTCCCATAACAGGCGGCCATGTTTAATACCAACTGCTGCTACTTTACCACTGTCAAAACCGGTAAATACCAGTTCCCGGCCGCCAATAATAGGGCTGCTGTTACCTCTTAAGGTCAGCACTGGTACTCCGCGGTCATAAACCCATAACTGACCGCCGTCATTAATGTCCAGACCGTACAACCGACCGTCGCCGGTACGCACGACCAGAAACTGATCCTGTATCAGGGGTGCCGATAACATTACACTGCTGAGCTGTTTACGCCATAACTCGCTGCCGTTTTCAGCATCCAGAACAATAATTACACCCCGGCTGTTACCGACGACAACGATACCTTCGCCTGCGCCAACACCGCCGGTAATTTCTGTGTCCAGTTCTACCTGCCATTTAACAGCCCCGTTTTCAAGATTCAGAGCACTGACCTGACCTTCCCGGTCAACCGTGTAAATATCATAATCGACGATGGCCGGCTTAAGATTGAGCATGACTTCATCCAGCCCGACACCGACATTTTTGCTCCACAGTTGAGTAACTTTAGTGGTTTCATTTATGTCCTGAAGTTCAGTAGGTGGAATGGAATTATCCTCTCCGCCAAAAATACCGCAGCCATTTAACAGGACACTGGCCAGCAGTACAACAACAAAAGACAGCATCCGCTTCATTACGAATTTCCTAAATCATTACGTTTAATTTTAAGGATCTGGGCATTAGCGCCTATTGCAGCATAAGCCTGTATGGCCTGATCATAAGCCGCTCTGGCTTCATTAATACGCTTTAAAGCCACCAGAATATCACCTTTTACTTCCAGGTAATTAGGCTTGAAACTGCCCTGATCGACATCCAGCACTTTTAAAGCCTGCTCATTTTTACCCTGGGCCGACATTAAGGTCGCCAGATGGATACGGGCAATATGCTTAAGGCTGTTACTATTACTATTATCAATCACCCATTGGTACTTTGCTTCAGCCTCAGCCAGTTTACCTTCATCCACCCATTTTTTTGCTTCCAGCATAGCAGACAGGGCAGCATAGGGATAATCAGCATAATCTTTTAATAAGCTATCTACCTGCTGCTCAATGGGCTGCGGAGAGTTTTCACTGGCCAGCTGCAAAATATGATCGTATTCCATGGAGGCGGTCATGGCTTCAAGCTGCTTATGCTGCTTCCATTGCTGAATGCCGACAATGGAACCCAGACCAATAACTGTCAGGCCGATAACCATTTTATAATTTTCCTGCCACCATTTTTTTATGGCTTCTACCTGTTGTTCTTCTGTTTCGTATGTGTCCATTTATTGCTCCGTTAAAGCATTTTTTGTAAGCATAGTTTTAAATAATTCAATCAGTTGATCCTGAGACAGGCTTTCCTGCTGCGGTTTGTTATCTGCCTTCTGACGCAGGTATTTAACTGTAATCAGCTGTTTGTCCAGTTCATCATCACCCAGGATCAGGGCAATTTCAGCCTGGCTTTTATCAGCCCGTTTCATCTGGCTTTTAAAGCTGCCACCGCCGCAGATATTGAAAATACGAACTTTCGGCAAGGCATCACGCAATTGTTCTGACAGTGCCAGGCCGGCAGCCTGTGCCCGTTCACCCATCATTAATAATACCGCATGGGGCTGTTTGATATAGTTTTTTAGTTGTTCCTGCTGCACCAGCAGTACCAGACGTTCCAGACCCATGGCAAAACCAACCGCAGGGGTTTCCCGACCGCCGAGCTGTTTTACCAGGCCATCGTATCGACCGCCTGCACAGACTGTACCCTGTGCACCCAGTTTATCAGTTACCCATTCAAACACGGTACGATTGTAATAATCCAGTCCTCGAACCAGACGGGTATTAATTTCATAAGCAATTCCAACACTGTCCAGGTAAGCACATAAATCCGCAAAGTGCTGTCTGGATTCGTCATCCAGGTGTTCCATTAAACGCGGAGCCTGTTCAATCATCTCCTGTATGGCCGGGTTTTTACTGTCCAGAATACGCAGGGGATTGGTTTGTAAACGACGCTGGCTGTCTTCATCAAGCAGTTCACTATGCTGCTGCAGGTAATCCACCAGTACGGAACGATACTGCTCCCGTGCCTGAGCGGTACCCAGGCTGTTTAACTGCAGTGTAACTGAGTCCTGCAGGCCGAGCATTTTCCAGAAACGGGCACTCATCATGATCAGCTCTGCATCAATATCCGGACCGGACAGGCCAAATACTTCAACGCCTAGTTGATGGAACTGGCGGTAACGCCCTTTTTGCGGACGTTCATGTCGAAACATGGGACCTATATACCATAACCGTTGCTGCTGATTAACCAGCAGACCGTTTTGAATTCCTGCCCGGACACAGACAGCCGTACCTTCAGGTCTGAGGGTAAGGCTGTCGCCATTGCGATCCTCAAAGGTATACATTTCTTTTTCGACGATATCCGTGACTTCGCCAATTGAGCGTTTAAACAGGGCGGTTTTTTCCACTATAGGGAAACGGATTTCGTCGTAGTTATAGCTTTTAAGTAGCTGGCGCAGCCGGGATTCTATAAATTGCCACGCAGGTGTTTCATCAGGCAGGATATCATTCATCCCGCGAATTGATTGTATCTTGTCGGCCAAAATGGTTCCTGAACAATTGCTGTTAAGAAAACTGCTTATTCTACACTAAAACGAGCAATATTTTTGTTATTTATATAGCGGGAATGATCATATTTTTTGCCGTGGATACTGACATCGACTACCCGGCCGTTGCCTAAAAATAAATTATAAGGCGGCTGTCCCTTAAGACTAAGGGTTTGACCGGCACGTTTTAGTCCCGTGGCCAGTTTTTTACCTGTGGCATCTTTAATAACAATCCAGGAATCTCCATTAAATTGCAGATACAGATCCTGACTGACAGGTGCTGCTTCTGGCTGTGGTTCTGCAACAGTTTCAGAGTCAGTTACCACATTCTCCTCCTGGTCAACTACCGGTAATGATATTACTTCGTTGCCGGCGTCCTTGTTTAGCTCTTCCGCTGCCTTTTTCTGCAGATCAGCTTCCTTTTCAACAGTAATCTTATCTGCTGTGTCTGCAGCTGCTGGTTCAGATGTTTTAATATCCGAAACTGGGGTATCAGCCGTAGATTCAGACATAGGCAGGAGGCTGTCTTTGTCCGGTTCCGGCAGGCTTAGCTGTGATGGGTTTTCATCTATGACTGAGTTATCACTGGATTCTGCAGCTATGGGAATAAGAGAGCCGTTATCTTTATCCTGCTCTTTATTCAGTTCTTTATCTGGTTGTTTATTCAAGTATTCACTGGAAATATACTGCCATAACTGCCAGCCGCCAAACAGCAATAGCGCAGCTACAGCAATTATGATAACCGGCATAATAAAGGCCGGTTTTTCAGTATGCCCCTGAATTCCCTTCCCCCGGGTTATTTTAAGTTCAGGATCACTGCAGTTGGAGCGGTATTCACGCTTATAGTATTCCACCAGTGGTTCCGGCTGAATATTTAAAAAACGGGCATAATTACGAATGTAACCGCACACAAAGGCCGATACAGGCAAGCTGCTTTGATCTTCACTTTCCAGTGCAATAATAATTTTTTCGTCCAGTTTTAATTCTCTGGCCACAACAGTTGTTGTCAGGTTTTTCTCATTTCGGGCAACTTTTAACTGATAGCCATAGCCCTCTTCCCTATTGGCAATAATATCTTTAATTTCCTGTTTTTCTTCTTGTTTTTCCAAAATTAATAGTCCTGCTTGCCCTGATAGAACCATTGGGTTTCTTTACTATCAGGAAATTTACTCTTGAGTTGAAGTTCATAACTTGCCAGCAAATCCTGGTCAGGTTCTGACATGTTATTTAAAATGTTAATACCTAACCAGAGGCTGTCTGCCGTCTGTATAGCCTGCTCATCAAAACGTTTAAAGTAATTCCAGGCATATTGATACTCCCCTTTTTTATAATAAATTTTAGCCAGCCCAAGAAAGGAAGCCGGCAGATTTTTATTAAGTTCCAGTGACTTACGATAAAGCTTTTCAGCCAGTTCTATTTTATTATTTTTAAAAGCACAGGAAGCAGCACTTTGATATGCTCCGGCGCGTTTTACATAGAGCGGATTATTAAGTACTTTTTTAAATTTCTGCTGCGCCTGTTCATATTTACCCTGGTCACATAAAAAGATGGCATAGTTATTTAAAATCGTGGAATCATTTGGCGCCAGTGATACCGATTTTTCAAATTGCTCGAACGCCAGATTCGGGCGTTCCAGACGACTGTATAACACCCCCAGGAAATTATGCGCCAGAGCATAGTCAGGATCCTGAGAAATGGCCTTATTGAGCTTCAGCAGTGCCCGATCATAACGTCCATTGCCAATATAACCGGCCCCCAGCTGGGTATTAATGGATGCCGCAGAAGTATTAGTACTGGCTCCTGTGGTATACTGATTGCTTAAACCAACATTCTCCGCCGATTTATCCGGGTTGCTCTGACAGCCGTTTAAAACCAGCAATGAAACAAGAATCACCCACCGTTTATTCATTATTAAACTTTCCCCTGTTTTTAATTAGTGTGCATCAATAAATGGATGCACACTGGCGGCACAAGGATGTGCCGCTCATTTTTGACGACTGCAAGCCATTGAAAATGCAGCAAAAAAATCACACGTTTTCTTTTGCGTTCCAGCAAATTGCCAGGAAGGCAATTTGCGGATGGAAACTAATTAAGAGTTGCCTGAGTTTATACGGCGACTTTTATCTTTTACCTTACCCGCCAGTTGTCCACAGGCGGCATCAATATCTTCTCCCCGCGTTTTTCTAATCATGGTGACATAACCGGCTTTTTGCAATATGTCCCTGAACTGCTTAATGACCTGCATTCTGGAGCTGACATAGTCACTTTCCGGAAAAGGGTTAAACGGTATCAGGTTAATTTTACACGGTAGTTTACGCAGTAAACGCGCCAGCTCATGAGCATTTCTGGTACTGTCATTGATCCCTGCTAACATAACATATTCAATGGTAAACTGCTTCTTTTTGGTATCCCCGGAAAAATAGTAACGACAGGCATCCAGTAGTTCCTTAATCGGGTATTTTTTATTTAAGGGGACTATTTTTTCCCGGATGGCATCATTAGGTGCATGCAGCGATAAAGCCAGGCTGACATCACACTCTTCACGTAACCGTTTAAGGGCCGGAATCACCCCGGCAGTGCTGATGGTGACCCGGCGTTTGGACAGGCCATAGGCATTATCATCCACCATCAGGTGTACCGCCTGTACCACATTATCAAAGTTTAACAGCGGCTCACCCATACCCATCAACACCACATTGGTTATGGCCCGGCGGGTTTCATTCTGCGGATTTATTTCTGCTGCCTGCTCAGTTTTCGGGATACGCTCATTAAGCATTTTACTTGCTGTCCAGAGCTGGGCAATAATTTCAGCACTGCTTAAATTACGGTTAAAGCCCTGCCTGGCCGTAGAACAGAAGCTGCAGTCCAGAGCGCAGCCCACCTGGGACGAAACACAGAGTGTACCGCGATTTTCTTCCGGAATAAAAACAGTTTCGATACTATTACCACCGTCAAGACGCATCAGCCACTTGGTAGTTCCATCACTGGCTTTCTGTTCCAGAACCACTTCCGGTGCACGAATTTCTGCAATGTCACTCAGACGCTGGCGTAAAGCCTGGCTGACATTGGTCATATCATCAAAATTATCCACCCCATACTGATGGATCCATTTTAATACCTGGACAGCACGAAACGGCTTTTCACCGATTTCAGTTAAAAAGGCTTTTAAATGAGGCAGGTCCATACCCAGTAAATTGACCTTTTGAGGCTTTTTACCAGTTATAATTATGGGTTGCTCTGACTCTTGTTGTAAGTCTTGTTCAAATAATTCAGGGGCTTCAGGCATTTTTTTTCGGCCAATAAAAAACCCACTTATTATCACGCAAATTAAGGAATAATCCTACATTATTCTATGATAAATCGTGGGTTTATAAGGAATTTATGTATTTCTGTGTCTTTTCGGACTTATTCCCTGTCCTCAATCCAGGTCATCTGTATGGCTTCGAGGATTTTCTCTCCGCAATGCTCTTCAGTTTCCTCAAAATCATCCAGCGCCAGCACCCAGTTCATCAGGTCAGGAAAACTAACGTATTGCGGATCTACATCTGGATGCCGTTCATCCAGTTCAGCGACAATTTCATGTATATCAGTCCATCTCAGTCCCATATTTTTCCCCCTTAATGATTCTCAGATACCATATTAATGGTGTACTTGGGTATTTCAATAACCAGGTCTTCATCATCCACAATGGCCTGACAGCTTAGACGGGATTCCGGCTCTACGCCCCAGGCTTTATCGAGATAATCTTCTTCCAGTTCAGTGGCTTCTTCCAGTGAATCAAAGCCTTCACGGATAATCACGTGGCAGGTGGTACAGGCGCAGGACTTCTCACAGGCATGTTCTATTTCAATGCCGTTGTCCAGCGCAGCGTCACAAATACTGGTACCGGGTTCAGCCTCTACGACAGCCCCTTCCGGACAGATTTCTTCATGGGGTAAAAAAATTAGCTTTGTCATTTTGAACCTTCTGTAATTTCGTCAACACTATGACCGGCCAGTGCTTTATTAATACTGGCATCCATTCGGCGCTGAGCAAATTCAGCCGTCACTTTATCAACTTCTTCAATTTTCTGTTTAATGGCCCGTTGCTCATCACCCTGAGCCACTTTGGTTAATTCATCAATGGCCTGCTGAATATTATCCCGCTCCTGTGCCGATAATAGCTTGTCGCCGTCTTCCTGCAGAGCCGCCTGAATGGCTTCTACCACCCGCATGGCTTCTACCTGTTCCTCTTTCAGTTTACGGGCTTCCATATCATCTTTAGCATGACTGAAAGAGTCTTTAAGCATGGTTTCAATTTCAGTATCACTCAGACCATAGGAGGGTTTAACCTGAATACTGCTTTCTACTCCAGAGGTTTCTTCCCTGGCAGAAACCGACAGCAGTCCGTCCGCATCAATCTGGAAAGTCACCCGGATCCGGGCGGCTCCCGCCACCATAGGCGGAATACCGCGCAGTTCAAAACGTGCCAGAGAACGGCAGTCACTGACCAGTTCCCGCTCACCCTGCAGTACATGAATGGCCATGGCGGTCTGGCCGTCTTTAAAGGTGGTAAAATCCTGGGCTCTGGCCACTGGAATGGTGGTATTACGATGGATGACTTTTTCCACCAGTCCACCCATGGTTTCCAGTCCCAGAGACAGTGGCGTTACATCCAGTAACAGCATTTCATCGTCAGACTTGTTGCCCACCAGTACATCTGCCTGGCGGGCCGCACCAATGGCGACGACTTTATCAGGGTCAATATCCACCAGCGGTTCGGTTTCAAAAAACTCGCCCACCATCTGACGCACTAAAGGCACACGGGTGGAGCCGCCGACCATAACCACATCTTCAATATCATCGACGTCAATACTGGCATCACGTAAGGCCCGTCGACAGGGAGCTATGGTTTTACGAATCACCGGTTTAATCAGTTTTTCAAACTGTTCCAGGTTCAGTTCGCCCTGCCAGTTACGGCCATCATCCAGATCAATATCAATATCAATAAGGGTAGAATCCTGCTCACTTAAGGCTTCTTTAGCCGCTTTAGCTTTATCATGCAATTGACGCTGCAGGGTTGCAGAAGGCGACTCAATACCGGCCTGTTCCATGATCCAGTTAACTATGACCTGATCCAGATCATCACCGCCTAAAGAAGAATCTCCGGCAGTGGACATCACCTCAAAAACGCCCTGGGTGAGTTTTAAAATGGAGATATCAAAAGTACCACCGCCCAGGTCATATATAATATGAACCCCTTCATTACCGCTGTCCAGACCATAGGCCACTGCCGCCGCAGTAGGTTCGTTTATCAGGCGCAGTACATTTAAGCCTGCCAGAGTAGCTGCATCCTTGGTAGCCTGACGCTGAGCATCATCAAAATAGGCCGGTACAGTAATAACCACGCCGCTTAAATCACCGCCCAGAGCTTCTTCAGCCCGCTGTTTCAGAGCTTTTAAAATTTCTGCCGAGACTTCTACAGCACTAACATCTCCGGCAACCGTACGAATACGCGGTACCTTAGAATCTTCATCCTGAATAAATTCATAAACGGAGTGTTCTTTAATATCTTCCAGACCACGGCCCATATAACGTTTGGCTGATACAATGGTATTGGTGGGATCATTTACGGCATTTTCCTGAGCCTCATAGCCCACAACCGTCTGATAACCGTCTTCATTTTTTCCCAGAAACTGGACAACAGACGGCAGCAGGTGTCGGCCCTGGGCATCCGGTATGGTTTCGGCCAGACCGCTGCGCACAGTAGCCACCAGTGAATTGGTGGTGCCTAAATCGATACCGGCCGCCAGCTTATGCTGGTGCGGTGCAGAGGATTGTCCGGGTTCTGATATTTGTAATAGGGCCATATTAGGTTTCAGGTTATAGGTTTCAGGTTTTGGTTAGAGCTGGTTCGCCAGGTCTTCTTCCTTATTCATGGCTTCTTCCTGAAGTCGGTTCAGGAACTGCATTTTCAGAACCTGGGCTTTGGCTTCAGCCAGCAGTTTATTCTGTTCATCTTCAGCAATATCTTCGTCCAGTATTTGCTGGAACAGAGTTTGAAGGTTACTGACGGCAGCCTTGATTCGGTATTTAACATCATCGAGAATGTTATCCAGTGCTGCCATGGGATCAGCCCTGTCTTCAATCTGGGACAGGGCTTCTCTCAATTCCATCTGTTCCATTAAAAATTCGGGGTCCACTGCGGTATCATTTTCACTCAGCTCGATTCCAAACAGTGATAACAGATAAATTGAGCGTTGCAGCGGGTTTTTCAAGGTTTGCAGGGCATCGTTGATCTGTGCGGCTTTCTGTACTGACAGTAAGCGTTCGCGGTCGGAGGCATTGGCAAACTTGTCCGGATGCACCGTCTTTTGCAGTTCATGGTAGTTTTCGTTGAGGCGTTTTTTATCAATGTCAAAACTGACAGGTAAACCCAGTAATGAAAAATAATTCTGAGTATCGGTTATTTTTGTCTTACGGGTCATTTTAGGTATCCGGGAATAGTCTGAAACTGGGATTATTCTAAAGGAGGTTTCTGGTGTTATCTCCTCGCCCTGCTGGCACTTCTCCCGGGCAGGAAGTTAAACCTTAAAGTTATTATCTTCCAGATCCTGAGGGCTATTACCTATTAGACGTTGAAGCTTTCCACTACTAAACGTTGAAACTCTCACCACAGCCACAGGAATCTTTAACATTAGGGTTATTGAATTTAAAGCCTTCGTTTAAGCCTTCTTTGCCGTAGTCCAGTTCAGTGCCGTCAATATAGACAATGCTTTTAGGATCCACAATGACCTTTACACCCTTGTCTTCAAACACCAGGTCATCATCATCAATAGTATCTGCAAATTCGAGTACATAGGCCATGCCGGAACAGCCATTAGTTTTTACACCCAGGCGTAAAGCCTCACCTTTGCCTCGATTTTCAATAAATCGGGCAACGTGTTCTGCTGCTGCATCGGTTAATGTAATTGCCATAAGACTTACCCTTTTCTGACTGTTCCAGACGGATTGTATAAAGGTTTAACCAGACTGTTTTTCTTTGTAATCATCAATAGCCGCTTTAATGGCATCTTCAGCCAGTACAGAACAGTGGATCTTAACCGGCGGCAGAGCCAGTTCTTCGGCTATATCGGTATTTTTAATCTGACCTGCTTCCTCCAAGGTCTTACCCTTCACCCATTCAGTGACCAGGGAACTGGATGCAATGGCGGAACCGCAGCCATAGGTTTTGAACTTTGCGTCTTCAATAACACCGTCATCGTCCACCTTAATCTGTAAACGCATAACATCACCACAGGCCGGTGCGCCTACCATACCAGTACCGACACCTTTTTCATCATTATCCATGGTGCCTACATTACGTGGATTCTCATAGTGATCCAGAACTTTATCGCTGTATGCCATTGTCTTTAACCTCGATTCCTGTCACTGTACCGATCCGGTAATTTTACACGAACTGTACAGTAACTTATAGTCTTACTCTGTTGTAACTCTGTTATTTATCCAGTACCTGTTCAGTGAGCATTCCACTGAATAGTGGACAGGTCGATACCGTCCTTATACATATCCCATAAAGGTGATAGCTGTCTGAGTTTTTCCACTTTTTCTTTTAATAGTTTTACTGTGTAATCCACATCTTCTTCTGTGGTATAACGTCCCAGGCTGAAACGAATGGAACTGTGTGCCAGTTCATCATTACGGCCAATGGCGCGCAGTACATAAGAGGGTTCCAGGCTGGCTGAAGTACAGGCAGAACCGGAGGAAACAGCCAGGTCATCAATAGCCATCAGCAGGGACTCGCCTTCTACATAATTAAAACTCAGGTTCAGGTTATGTGGAACACGGTGTTCCAGATCCCCATTAACGTACAGTTCTTCCATACCTTCAAAACCTTTGAGCATACGATCTCTCAGAGCGGTAATACGCTTGATTTCATCGGCCATTTCTTCTTTTGCAATGCGAAAAGCTTCACCCATGCCGACAATCTGATGTGTGGCCAGGGTACCGGAACGCATGCCGCGTTCATGTCCGCCCCCGTGCATCTGGGCTTCAATTCTTACTCTGGGTTTACGACGTACATACAGAGCGCCAACACCTTTAGGACCATAAACTTTATGGGCAGAAAATGACATTAGATCCACTTTCATATTCTGCAGATCAATATCAGTTTTACCGGCACTCTGAGCCGCATCCACATGAAAAATAACCTTACGTGAACGGCACATCTCACCAATGGCGGTAATGTCCTGAATTACACCGATTTCATTATTGACATGCATAATGGAAACCAGAATGGTGTCATCCCGAAATGCCGCTTTCAGTTTTTCCAGATCAATCAGGCCGTTAGGTTCCGGATCCAGATAAGTGACTTCGTAGCCTTCACGTTCCAGCTGACGACAGGTATCCAGTACTGCCTTATGTTCGGTTTTGGAGGTAATAATATGCTTACCACGTTTGGAATAAAAATGCGCCGCACCTTTAAGAGCCAGGTTATCGGATTCAGTGGCACCGGAAGTCCAGACTATTTCCTTAGGATCGGCATTAATGAGTGCCGCCACATGGGCACGGGCCTCTTCTACAGCCGCTTCTGCATCCCAGCCGTATTTATGCGAGCGGGAAGCCGGATTACCAAAATTCCCGTCCATTGTAAGATAGTGGCACATTTTATCAGCGACGCGCTTATCCACTGGTGTTGTTGCTGAATAATCCAGATATATCGGTGAACTCATTAAAAATTCCTGTCCCGCAAAATTATAAAAAATTAAAATAGTTAAATTTTAGTTAGCTAAAAGGTTTTAAGCTATGTGCTTCTCTTTAAAATCAACCCGCTGACTGCCAAGGGGCAATGCACTGTCCTGACGTCTTGCTACTTCCTGCACTTCCTGCTTTTCTACCAGGCTGCCCAGAGTAATAGCAGATAAAAATTCAAAAATCTGGTCACTCAGATCACACCAGAGTTCATGAGTCAGGCAGCGTTCTTCATGCTGACAATTACCTTTACGCTTACAGCGTGTCGCATCGACAGTTTCATCCACAGCAGCAATAATTTCTGCAATGGCAATATCTTCAGCTTCACGGCTCAGGCGATAGCCGCCCCCGGGTCCACGGGCACTGTCAACCAGACCGTTTTTTCTTAACTTGGAAAATAACTGTTCCAGGTAAGAAAGTGAAATTTCCTGTCTTTGTGAAATACCAGCAAGAGTGATTGGCCCTAAATCATAGTGGATTGCCAAATCCAACATTGCTGTTACTGCATAACGCCCTTTAGTGGTCAATCTCATTAATTCATTCCTGTTTTAAGATATTATGGCGCTATCTTAAAAAAACCAAGCGTTTTAGTCAAGTATATTTTATCGATTGCTTATATATACTTATTTTTCAGTTTTTCCGGAATCCTTCTCATCTGCCTTTTTATCCAGTTTAATGGACTTGTCCAGCTGGATAATATGTAGATCATCTTCTTTATTGCCCGGAGCATTGCCGCAGAAATCCTGGGCCGGACAGGAATCCGGGTGCTCATCAAGCGGAGTTATTTCACAAATATGGGTTTCCGGGATCTTGATATCAGGAAATTCAGCATCAATAGAACGAATGGCAGTACACATTTTTTCCAGCTTATCATCCACCTTGTGCATATGATCCAGTACACAGTTAATGGCGTGAGCCACGGGATCGGGCATTTCACTGGAGGTACCATAAGCATCAAAACCAATTTTTTTCGCCATATGTTCCCGGTTTTTGGCTTTAGGATCATCCTGAGCCGATTGTTCTTTCTTTTTAGAGGAAATAAGCCGCCCAGGAATACCTACTACGGTACAGCCACTGGGTACATCCTTAACGACTACTGCATTAGAACCGACCCGCGCACCATCATCCAGGGTAATTGGCCCTAATACTTTAGCACCGGCTCCCACTACTACATCATTACCCAGAGTTGGATGACGCTTGCCTTTGTCCCATGAGGTTCCACCCAGGGTAACACCGTGATAAAGCGTACAGTCATCACCAATAACAGTGGTCTCACCAATCACCACACCCATGCCGTGATCAATAAAAAAACGCCGACCAATAGTCGCGCCCGGATGGATCTCAATACCCGTCAGAAGACGGGCCGTCGCAGAGAAAAAACGCGCCAGCCAGTGCAGATTCCAGTTCCATAAACGATTATTAAGTCGATAGAAAATCATGGCATGAACGCCCGGATAGGTACTCAACACCTCAAAATAATTACGTGCTGCCGGATCACGTTCAAAAACGCATTGTATGTCTTCTTTCAAATGCTCGAACATTCTAACAACCACTCTCGTTCAGTTTGTTATCAATAATCACCGGGATCCCTGACGTTATGGGAAAAGACCGTGCATTTTACTAGGAATTGTCTCAACACTCAAATAGATATAAGGCTGACACTGACATAAATCAATTCTGCTTGTGACGTATGGACTTTTGAGTCTGGGTTAAAATACCGCGCAGAATATTCAGTTCTTCCTGCTTTAGTCGTGAGCGGTTATACAGCTGGCGCAGCCTGGGCATTAACTGAGGTGATTGTTCTGGATTTAAAAAATCAATTTCAATCAGCGTTTTTTCAAGATGCCTGTAAAAACCTTCCATGGCATCACTGACAGCATAGTCCACCGGCTGAATACTTTCTGAAAGCTCTTTCCTGCTCAGATGAGCCGTCATCATCAGCTCATAAGTCACAATTTGTATTGCAGAGGCCACGTTCAGGGAGCTGTACTGAGGATTGGTGGGTACATTAATTAATTTATGACACAGACCAATTTCTTCATTGGTCATTCCAGTACGTTCACGCCCAAATACCAGCGCCACCTGGTGATTTCCGGCTTCCGTCATTGCCTGCTGTGCAGCCTGACGGGCGTCGATAAACTCATGCTGAATTTTACGTTCCCTGGCCGTTGAACCCAGTACCAGATGACAACCTTCCAGCGCCTCTTCCAGGCTGCCACAGACTATAGCTCTGGTCAGAAGATCATCAGCACCGGAAGCCATGGCTGTCGCTTCCGGATCGGGGAAACGCTTAGGCTGCACCAGATATAAATGCTTCAGCCCCATATTTTTCATCACCCGGGCAGCCGCGCCTATATTGCCCGGGTGGGAGGTATTAAGCATAATAATTCGAATATTATCTACAGACATATTTTTCCTTCAGGCCTGGTAGCTGCGCCTTTTAAGTATTACCTAGCAATACATTAATTGTAACTATTTAGCATAATATGAAACAGTGTAGAGTGACTGGTTGCAGGTGCTGTGTTTACGGGGTTTTGAAAACATGGATGTTTTCACAAAGCGATACATGGATGTACTCGAGCGCCCCCGGAAATACAGCACCTGCAGCCAGGCACGGATGGATATACTGAATAATTACCATTAATTTTAACAGGGAATGGTGTTAGAATAGAGGATTAAATTGCTCTTTATTTTTTACTGTACTTTTATCAACCGCTAACTTCTGGTTACCGGTTGTGGAGATTGATTATGCATCCAACACTGACCATTGCTGTGCGCGCTGCCCGCGCTGCCGGTACTGTTATTTTCCGTTCCATGGATAAGGTAGACAGCCTGAAAATTACGACCAAGGCTGCCAATGATTTTGTCAGTGATGTGGATCGTCAGGCTGAACAGACCATTATTGAAACCATTAAAAGTTCCTTCCCTGATCATTCCATTAAGGCCGAAGAAAACGGCGAACTGGACGGCGATCCGAATTTTCAATGGATAATCGATCCCCTGGACGGCACCACCAATTTTCTGCATGGTTTTCCCCAGTTTGCCGTCTCTATTGCCTTTAAACAAAACGGCCGTCTGTCCCAGGCCGTGATCTTTAATCCTGTCAACCAGGAATTATTTACCGCCAGCCGGGGTGAAGGCGCCATGCTTAATGATCGCCGGATCCGGGTATCGAACCGACGCGGTCTTGAAGGCGCTTTACTCGGCACCGGTTTCCCCTTTAAAGATCAACAGCATCTGGATACCTACCTGGCTACGTTTAAAGCCTTATTTCCCATGACTGCCGGTATTCGACGCCCCGGCTCAGCCGCCCTGGATCTGGCCTTTGTGGCTGCCGGACGACTGGACGGTTTCTGGGAAATTGGCCTCAATGACTGGGATATGGCTGCCGGTGCCCTGCTGGTTCGCGAAGCCGGCGGTCTGGTGGGTGATTTTGGCGGTGGAGATGATTTTCTGACCACCGGTAATGTGGTGGCTGGGAATGCCAGAATATTTAAGGAAATTCTGCAGCATATTAAACCGCATTTAAGTCCTGAACTGGCGCGTTAAGAGGCAGGTTTTAGGAAAGTGTATCTCTGTACCTGTAACCTTGCTCCTAAAACCTGTAGCCTGCTAAACCTCTTCGTAAACCTCTTCCTGTTCGCCACCCTCACGTTTTACTGGCGCGAGGTCTTCCTTACTGATCCCCATAGCGACCAGCACAGAGCTGGCGACATAAATTGAGGAATAGGTACCTACAATAACACCAGCCAGTAAAGCCGTAGCAAAGCCATGAATGAGTTCACCGCCGAATATAAACAGGGCAATTAATACCAGTAAAGTGGTTAAAGAGGTGATAATGGTACGGGACAGGGTCTGGTTTAAAGACGCATCAATCACTTCAACTGCTCCGCTTTTTCTGATCTTTCTGAAATTTTCCCGAATACGGTCAAAGACTACAATGGTATCATTTAATGAGTAACCAATTACTGCCAGGATAGCAGCCAGGACGGTGAGGTCAAACTCAATACCAAACAGGGAAAACAGACCCAGAACAATAATGACGTCATGAGCCAGAGCCGCCACTGAACCCAGAGCAAAACGGTATTCAAACCGCAGCGCCACATAGATCAGAATACAGACCAGTGCCGCCAGCATGGCAATACCTCCGGTTTCAGTGAGTTCTTCACCCACCTGAGGACCGACAAATTCTACCCGGCGGTTTTCAACAGCAGGATCCAGTTTACGCGCCAGTTCAAACAGCTGGGTGGATATCTGGGCATTGGACACACCTTCCTTGGGCGCTACTCGTACCAGAACTTCGCTGGCTGAACCAAAATGCTGTACCACCGCATCAGGAAAATCATTTTTATGCAGCTCATCCCGTATAGGGCCTAAATCAACAGCCTTAGGATAAGCCAGTTCCAGCAAGGTACCACCGGTAAAATCCAGCCCGAACTGCAGACCGCGAATGGCAAGTGAAGCCAGAGATAGAATAATCAGGCTAATGGAGACAAACATCGCAATTTTGCGCTGTGCCATAAATTTAATATGTGTATCAGTTAAAATCTGCATAGTTTTTATCTTCTAAATAGAAAGTTCTTTAATCCGCTTGCCGCCATAGAGGTAGTTCACAATAGCCCGGGTCACCATAATGGCTGTAAACATGGAGGTAACAATACCGATAGACAGTGTTACGGCAAAACCCTTAATTGGACCGGTACCCACTACAAACAGGACAAAGGCTGCAATCAGGGTAGTGATATTGGCATCAGCAATAGTCATCAGGGCTTTTTCATAACCGGCATTAATACTGTTCTGCGGTGAGTTGCCATTACGCAGTTCTTCTCGTATCCGCTCAAAAATCAGTACATTGGCATCGACCGCCATACCAACGGTTAATACGATACCGGCAATACCGGGCAGAGTCAGTGTTGCCTGCAGCATGGATAAAATAGCGACAATAATAACCAGATTCAGGGCCAGTGCCACATTGGCAATCATCCCGAATTTACGATACCAGACCGCCATAAAGATCAGCACTGCAATAAAACCGATAATAACGGATTCAAAGCCCTTATCAATATTGTCCTGACCCAGGCTAGGACCAATGGTGCGCTCTTCAATAATATACACCGGCGCCGCCAGGGCACCCGCTCTTAATAATAAGGACAGATCATTGGCTTCCTGAACACTGTCCAGGCCGGTGGTTTCAAAACGATTGGAGAAGTGTCCGCGGATCACGGCATTACTGATCACTTCCTCGGAAGTATGACGTTTAACGACAGGCTTGCCGTTTTCATCACGCACAATATTGCCGTCCTTGTCGCGTACTGTTTCCTGCTTGGTTTCCAGGTATACAACCGCCATGCGTTTACCGATATTGTCCTTGGTAAACGCACCCATACGTTTACCGCCGTATCCGTCCAGAGAAACATTCACCTTGGCACCGCCGGTGTCAGGATCAATACCGGCCTGGGCATTGGTCACATGCTCACCGGTAACAATAACCCGTTTTTTCAGCAATACCGGAACCGCAGGTATAACACGACTGCCTTCTTTTCTTTCCCGGGTGTAATAAATTTTGGAACCGGGTGGCACCCGTCCGCTTAAGGCTTCTTCTACGGTATGTTCTTCATCTACAGCACGATATTCCAGAGTCGCAGTCGCACCAAGAATGTCTTTTGCACCGGCAGTATCCTGAATACCGGGTAACTGGATCACAATCCGGTCATCACCCTGCTGCTGAATAATCGGCTCCACCAGACCGTGGAATTTTTCATCAATCCGTTTTCTAAGGGTGGTAATGTTCTGCTTAAGGGCAAACATTTTCAGTTCCTTAAGCTTGGCTTCACTTAAGCGGCCACGCAGAATAAAGGATTTGCCGTCATCTTTTTCAGTAAAAGACAGCTCCCGCATTTCTCGGCGCAGCACATCATAGCCCTTGTCGCGCAGTTCGGCGGTTTTAAAACGAATCACCACATCATTACCCACCCGTTTACTGCCCAGGTAACGCACCTTGGCCTTACGCAGAATGGAACGGGAATCACTGACATAGGTATTCACCGACTTGATTATGGCGGCTTCCATATCCACCTGCATCAGAAAATATACCCCGCCCCGTAAGTCCAGCCCCAGATACATGGGTTGAGCGTTCATATCCAGCAACCATTGTGGGGTAGCCGGTGCCAGATTTAATGCAACTGCATAATTATCACCTAAAGTGGATTCGGCGATTTTTTTGGCTTTTAACTGTTCTTCTTCATTCTTAAAACGGAACAGTAACCCGGTTTCAGACATTTTGGCTGTTCGGTAATGAATGCCTTCTTTCTCAAACTGCTGAGCAAGCTGGGCCAGAGTCTGATCGGTAATTTTAGCATTGCGGGATGAAGCAGCTACCTGCAGTGCAGGATCTTCACCATAAATATTAGGCAGCGCGTAAAACGCACTGACAACAATGATCATAATGATCAGGATGTATTTCCATAAAGGATAATGATTAAGCATATTCGTTAGCTTTGTAATAATGTTGCAGAGTTAAAACAAATAAAAAAGCCTGAACTCACATAAAAGAAAGACAGGCTTTTTAAGGTATGACTATTAATGTTAATCCTTGATACCCTTAATGGTACCTTTAGGCTGAATGGTAGCCACTGCAGAGCGCTGTACATTCAGTTTGATGTCATTAGCCACTTCAATGGTGACAAAACTGTCATGCAGACCGACAACCTTACCCAAAAGACCACCGGTAGTAACGACTTCATCGCCTTTTTTCAGGGACTCAACCATGGCCTGGTGTTCTTTCATTTTCTTGTTCTGTGGACGGATAAACAGCAGATAGAAAATCACAAAAATACCACCGAAAACCATTAACTGGGAGATCAGATCCGGAGCAGCACCCGCTGCAGCAGCGCCTTCAGCGTATGCATCTTCAATAAAAAAACTCATTTTTTTTCCTTAATTATTACTTAAACATATTTATATTTTTTAATTCATGAGAAAAACAGATTGTCATGAATCATTAAAACTGAACTGAATTTAATTTTTAACAAAGTATCGAGTATAAATTCGGAGTATCAGGAAACAGGTGTTTCTTGATGAAGTTTCGGCAGCATGGACGCTGCCGAAAAGCCTCCATGGATGGATTTACGGCGTCTTCATTAAGGAATACCTGTTTCCTGATACGGACTTAAATTTTTACAAATCAGTTAAATCAAGTGGCGCTATTATGCCACAAAATCAAGGGATTTAGGGGCTTCATTGTCTTTTATCATAAAATTCCTGTGCAAATTGTTCAAAACACCCCTGTTCTATCGCCTCTCTGATCCCCTGCATCAACTCCTGATAATAATAAAGATTGTGCAGAGTATTTAAACGGGCTCCAAGCATTTCATTGCTTTTGTCCAGATGACGCAGATAGGAGCGGGAATAGTTTTGACAGGTATAACAGCCGCAAGTTTCATCCAGAGGACGGGTATCGAACTGATATTTCTGATTACGGATTTTAACTACTCCCTGATGGGTAAATAAATGGCCGTTGCGGGCATTACGGGTGGGCATAACACAGTCAAACATATCTACTCCCCGGCGTACCGCCTCTACAATATCTTCCGGTCGCCCGACGCCCATTAAATAACGGGGCTTGTCCTGCGGCATCCGGGGTGTGGTATGCTCCAGAATTTTTATCATTTCCTCTTTGGGTTCACCCACCGACAGACCACCAATGGCATAACCGTCAAAACCAATTTCGGTCAGCCCATTGAGGGAAATATCTCTTAATTCAGGGTACATACCACCCTGAATAATACCGAACAGAGCAGAACTGTCTTCCCCCTGCGGGGCCAGTCGCTGAAATTCCTCTTTGGAACGCTGTGCCCAGCGCAGCGACAGTTCCATAGAAATACGGGCTTCTGCTTCAGTGGCAGGGTAAGGGGTGCATTCATCAAAAATCATAACAATATCCGAACCCAGAGTACGCTGTACCTGCATGGATTCTTCCGGCCCCATAAACACTTTACTGCCGTCTACTGGAGAGGCAAAAGTCACCCCCTGTTCAGTGATTTTACGCAGTTCCCCCAGGCTGAACACCTGAAAACCGCCGGAATCCGTTAAAATGGGCTTATCCCAGTGCATAAAATTATGCAGGCCCTTATGCACTTCAATCACTTCCATGCCCGGTCTGAGCATTAAGTGGAAAGTATTACCCAGAATGATTTCTGCACCCACGGACTCAACATCTTCGGGGGTCATAGATTTAACCGTGGCGGCTGTACCGACCGGCATAAAAGCCGGGGTCTGTATGGTGCCGCGCGGAAAGCTGATCTGTCCCCGGCGTCTGGGGCCGTCGGTATTTAATAATTCAAATTTCATAGCAGAATTCTGACCTTTATGTCTGCCGCTTTCCTGAAACAGGGGGAACAGGGGTTGAAGGAGTTATAAACATGGCATCACCATAGCTAAAAAAACGATAGCGCTGCACAATAGCATGCTGATAGGCCTGTCTGACCGGTTCAGGTCCGGCAAAAGCACTGATCAGCATTAATAAGGTACTTTCAGGCAGGTGAAAATTAGTGACCAGGGCATCCACGACCTTAAACGAGTAGCCGGGATAGATAAAAATATCCGTATCGGCATGAAATTCTTCGATTTCACCGGGATGTTCACCAAAACTGGCAGCACTTTCCAGACTGCGCATGGCGGTAGTACCCACCGCAATGATCCGCCCGCCCCGTTCCCGGGTCTGGCGGATTTTTGCTACAGTTTCTGCCGGAACATCCGCATATTCAGAATGCATTTTGTGTTCCGTAATATTTTCTACCCGCACCGGCTGAAAAGTACCTGCACCCACATGCAGGGTGACCCAGGCGCTGTCCACGCCTTTATTGCTGATCTGCTCCAGCAAATTGTCGTCAAAATGCAGTCCGGCCGTCGGTGCTGCAACGGCTCCCTTTTCTTTTGCATAAACCGTCTGATAACGCTGCTGATCGGCCTGTTCATCCGCTCGTTCTACATAGGGCGGTAAAGGAATATGGCCATATTGTTCAAGGTAATTAAAAACCGATTGATGATTATCTGACAGGCACAGTAAAAACAGTTCACCTTCACGACCCAACATTTCAACCTGAAAACCTTTACCTTTATCCGTGCCCAGACTGAGTATCGCCCCGGCTTTAGGAGATTTGCTGGAACGGATATGCGCCAGAAAAGACTGTTCGTCCAGCACTCTTTCCACCAGCACTTCAATTTTACCGCCTGTGCTTTTCTGGCCGAATAAACGGGCCGGTATCACCCGAGTATTATTAAACACCAGCAGATCACCGGCTTTTAATAACTGGGGTAAATCCTTAAAGACTCTGTCCTGCAGTTCTCCATTTTGTCCGTTCAGACAAAGCAAACGACTGTCGGTTCTTTCCTTAAGGGGGTATTGGGCTATCAGCTCTTCAGGAAGGTCAAAATTAAAATCAGATAATTTCATAGCGGGGCATTTTAACAAAGTTCTGAGCTTAAACCTAAAAAAACCAGTTGAATCGTAGCGAGAATGTTCAGAGTGCTGAAGATACAAGGATTTACAGGTTATTTTGGCTTTATTCGTAGCCCAAATCTACGGGTGAAGTCAAAATGTTCTGGAAAGCCTTGTAGATTCAGTGCTATGGACATTCGCAGTAGGTTCAACTGATTTATTTAGGTTTATGCATTCCTAATAGAAATGACTTGTCAGATCAGTAAATTTGCCTATAATAAAGCATCCCAATTCTGAGAATACTTTTTCTGAAATACTTTGGCGGTGTGGTGGAATTGGTAGACACGCGTGATTCAAAATCACGTGCCTTCGGGCGTGACGGTTCGAGTCCGTCCACCGCTACCATTTACTATTATTTCAGTGCTACTAATTTAAGAGCGGGAACCCCATATTTTAGCCACAGCCCGTTCATTTCCAAACAGACCGACAATCAGGCTGACCAGCCCCACCAGACCGAAAATAATCACCGGCAGCAGATAGCCCAGATCTTTACCCTGTGCCACAAAAAACACAGCCGTAGCCAGCCCGGAAAATAGAATACCTATAAAGAGAAGAATGGTACGATGGGAGGTTTTGTAAATATAGGCTTCGGTGCCCGATTCAAAATAATTAAGTACTGGGAAAAACAGTTTGCGAAAAATAGCTTTCATTTTGAATCGGGCTCTCTGTAGTATTGGAATTTAGCAGAAAATATTATAACCCAATACTGGTTTAATCCTGTATTAAAATACAGGTCCGAACACTCTACTGTTAATGCTGCATTTTTTTCATCATACCCGGCATCTGAATTTTTCTGACTGGAGCACTAAAGTTTTTTTCACTACCGTCAGAAAATTTCAGGGTTACGGATACTTCCTGCCCTGGTTTCAGGTTATTTTTCAGATCAATTAACATAATATGCAGACCGCCCGGTTTTAATACGGTTTTACCTTTAGCCGGAATATCTATTTTTTTAATACGACGCATCTTCATCATACCATTGTCATGGATATGGGTATGCAGCTCTACTACTTCAGCTGCCGGACTGCTGGCCGACACTATACTCTGCATAGTATCCGAAGCATTATCCAGC
>JALUZF010000144.1 GCA_027012135.1 Gammaproteobacteria bacterium | reverse complement strand
GAATATGATTATAAACATGACCCTACTAAAAACTATTATGGAGTGTCCTATCGGGATGTAACGGCACTGCGTTTATCCACTAATTATGAACAGGAATTTGGTAATTCTCTGCTGACAATTACTCCATATTTCCGTGATAATGAAATGGAGTATCTGCCTAACTGGTCGTTTACCTATGATCCCAGTATTAAGAAAACAGAGAATCAGTCCTTTGGTCTGATGTTAAAACACCGAACAGATTTTGAACCCTATAGAACCCGCCTGATTGTTGGAATGGACTATGATTATAGTCCGGGAAGCCGTAAGGAACATTATTTCGACTCAACAAAAAATGCAGATGGAATATACGACTATTACATCAAGCGCGACAAAATCTATGATTATGATGTAGATTATACGGGTATATCACCTTATATCCATGTGGAAACATCACCGGTTGAACAATTAAGACTGACCGCTGGTTTACGCTATGATAATGTTGAATATGATTATGATAATAATATGTCCAGTGGATTATTCAGATACAGACCTGCCAGTATGCGTTTTTCTATGAAAATTAACCGTCCTGATGATGATACTGTATCTTTTGAACACTGGAGTCCTAAAATTGGAGCGACCTGGGCATTTAATGAAAATTTGAACGGCTTTATAAGTTATAGAAATTCATTTCGTGTTCCGTCTGAAGGCCAGTTATTTAGACCAGGCAGTAATCAGGCCTCTATGGATCTGGACCCTGTAGAAGTGGACAGCTATGAAATCGGTTTGCGTGGTCGTCTGTTACAGAAATTAAATTTTGAAGCATCTTATTATTTAATGGATAAAACCGATGACCTGGTGACTTATGAAGACCCACTTACCGGTGACCGTTATACCACTAATGCTGGTGAAACACGCCATAAAGGCTTTGAACTGGGTGCGAACTACCAGTTTAACAGGGAGTGGGATCTGGGTGTCAGCTATTCATGGACTAAGCAGACCTTTGAGGACTGGACAGAAAGAGGTACCGATTATAGCGGTAATGAACTGCCTTCAGCACCTAATAACATTGGTAATGCCACCTTAAATTATCGTCCTGGTTTTCTTAATGGCGGTCGTATGGAACTGGAATATTCCTATATGGGATCGTATTATATGGATAATCTAAACACTGAAAAATACGATGGTCATGAGCTGTTTAATTTTCGTATCAATCATTTTGTTGATATGGGTAATAAGGACAGTCTGGAACTTTATGCCCGTGTTATGAACCTGAGCGATGAAACTTATGCAACCTCAGCATCTTACAATACCTATAGAGGGCGTGAGTTTGCACCGGGAATGGAACGCACTGTATATGCTGGTATAAATTATCAGTTCAGGTAGTAAGGACATTCTTAACCTGGGCCATATCAGGTTTATCCTGATATGGCCCATTTTTTCTGCATATCTGCATAATAGACAAGTTTAACTAAATGAAAAAATTTGCTGTACTTATTCTTCTTTTCCTTTTTCTGGGCTTTAGTCTCCAGGTATCTGCGGTACATAAAATGTCGGATAAGAGTCATTTAAAACCCTGTACAGATCCCCAGCAACCGGCCAGTTTGCGCTGTGCACCTGCACCCACCTCAAGGTTTGATCAGCAGGGGCGTTTATGGATAACCTGGTCTTACGGAGGCCATGTTTATGTCAGTTCTTCTGATGATCGGGGAAAAACACTCAATCAGTCTATAGTGGTAAACCGAATTCCGGAACCTGTCTCGGCACGGGGAGAAAACCGTCCTAAAATTGTGCTGGATAGAAAGGGTAAAATCTATGTTTCATGGACAACACCACTGCAAAAACGTTATACCGGTAATGTCCGTTTTAGTTATTCAAATGATCAGGGTCACAATTTTGCTGATCCCATTACAGTTAATGATAATAAGGATATTACGGGACATCGTTTTGAAGCCATGGCGGTTAATGACCAAGGGGTTATTTTTATGGCCTGGCTGGACAAAAGAGACCGTTTAAAGGCGGCACGAAATGGTGAAAAGTATCGGGGTGCGGCTTTATATTATAGTTATTCGGACGATGGCGGTAAAACATTTACCCCTAATATTAATGTTATGCCGCATACCTGTGAATGCTGTCGGGTGGTCATGGATATCGACAAGGATCAAATGCCTGTTATTATGTGGCGCAATATTTATAATACCAATACCCGTGATCATGCTCTGGTAAAATTTATTGATAAGGATAAACCCGGAAAAGTAATTCGTGCCAGTTATGATAACTGGCAAATAGATGCCTGTCCGCACCATGGCCCGGCTATCTCTGTTACCAGAACTGAAGATGCAAAATATTCAGATTATCATCTGGTCTGGTTTAATAATGCGCCAGACAGACATGGCATTTTTTATTCCAGAATAATTGATCCAAACCTGCCCTATAAATTTATAGGGAAAAAACCGCTTTCTATTGGTGATTATAATAAGGGGGCTTCTCATGCTGATGTTCTGGCTCTGGGTAAAAAAGTCTGGATAACGTGGAAAGAATTTGATGGTAAAGCAGATAGTTTGAAAGTAACAATGTCCACTGACCGCGGACAAACCTGGAACGATGAAAAAACTCTGGCTCATACAGAGCAAGGCTCTGATCATCCATTGTTAATTCATAATAAGGAACAGGTCTATATACAATGGCAGACTAAAGAAAATGGATACCGCTTATATGAAGTTAAATAATCTGCTAACTATAAAATCTCTGATTATAGGTGGTATCTTAATTTCCAGCCTGTTATGTTATGCAGCACCTCAGGCAGAAGAGCCAATCAGGATCTTTGATCAAAACAGTTACCAGAAAATCATAGGGGAAAATAATCACAAACCATTTATTCTTATTTTATGGTCAATAGAGTGTCCGCCGTGCTATGAAGAATTAAAGTTTCTGGGACAATATCTTAAACAGCATAAAAATACGACAATGGTTTTTGTGTCAACCGATCCGCTCAGTGAACTGAATAATGTGCAGGCATTTATACGGGAAGTACAACTGGATAACCAGGAACACTGGATTTATGCTTCAGAATCCCGGCGTAAGCTGGACTATAGTATTGATCCGCACTGGTATGGTGAACTGCCCCGCAGTTATTTTTTTATTCCTGGTCGTAATAGAATATCTTATAGTGGAAAATTAACTGACCAGGAACTTAAGAAGTTTGCTAAAGGGTAATTAATTTCTATGGCTGTATCCAGCCAAACATGGTTGATACCCCCAGCATTATCAACATATAAGCTGATGCTTTTTCAAGAGGCTTACGCCATTCACTCAGGTTAAACTTTACCTGTTGTGAGAACCAGGCAATAGCCAGTCCAAAAAATAAAGTAGGGATAACAACGGCTCCCAGTCCAAATGCAATACCAAGTTTTGCACCATCTACAGGATTAGCCATCGTTGCGGCAACGCTCAGAATGGTTAATAAGGGAAGGCAGGGGTTTAATGCCATACCTGTCCCCATGCTGAAGAGGCTGATGGATAGATAAAATCCAGATTTTTTTCTGGCAGGTTCAGGTTTTTTTCTAAATAAAACAGGTTCCTGCTCCTGTACAGCAGCGTTTGAATGTCTGGACTGACAGGCCTTGTTTTTATTCAGCTTGCCTGAAAAGAGCAGAAACAGTCCAGCCAGAATGGTAGCCAGACCCAGTAACTGCAGGGCAATGCCTTCTTCTATCAGTTTGGTTACCGATAAACCCAGACCGCCTGCCACTGCACCTAACAGAGTATAACCGGTCAGTCTTCCCAGAGAAAAAGGCAGGATGGTTTTCCAGGAGCCTTTAAAACCCTGATTTTTCTGCCCCAGAAATACGGGGCCGAGATAGGGTAGACAGGTGATATTACATGGGCCTGCCCCGAAGGCCAGACCCATTATTAAAGCACTGCCAAAGCCAATAAGCAGAGTTTCAGGCATTATTTATCACCTTTTTTAGGAGTATTAAAAAACGTTATTTTTTCCCATTGTGTCTGAGCTTTTTTACGTTTCTTAAAATAAGCAGGATCGGCAGACAGTACGGGTAAAAATGCGTACTTTAATTTTAATACGTCTTTATCCGGGCAGAACTCTACACAGCGTCCGCATAGTGTACAGTCTGGATAAATGACATCCTTATTGTCCATATCGGTATGAATTTCATGGATATCCATAGGGCAGGCTTTGGCACACAGTCCGCATTTAACGCAACGTGGTTTGGCATCCTTGACAAGTCGTACCAGGCCTATTTTTTTAAACAGGGTATTTAAGGCCAGCATGGGACATATGCGGCAAAAAGGCTGACGAACCATCAGGCCTATGGACATCATTAAACCAAACAGAAAAGTGGCAATAACTGAAAAAATAAAATACCCGGTGGTGCTGGTATCAACAACCAGTTCTTTGGGATCACCTGTCGCCAGAGTCGTTAAAATTCTACTGGGACATATGCGGCAGAAAGGATCACCAAATTCATGGCCTGTTAAACCAAAGCCGGTCAGTAGTGGAAAGATAAACAGTAGAAAAATTACCATCAGCCACTTTATGGGACGGGTTTTTTTAACTGTTTTCCTGCTAAGTGATTCGGTTTGCTTAAATCCAAGTTTCTGACCAATTATATTCATGACTTCCTGGAAAAATCCCAGTGGGCAGATCCAGCCGCAAAACGCCTTGCTTAATATAACAAGCAGCAGGGCAAAGGTGCCCATGGTTATTAAGGTCGGAAGAAAAGCATCAATCAGTGAACCGCCAGAGGCCAGAACCGGGGCGGCACGATGATCCATCTGATGCTGCAGGGAAATTAATGCACAGTGATCGGCTGTATACATATCATAAGCACAGGCAAGAGCAGGCAGACTGCTGCTGAATTTATCAGCAAGATAGTAACCACCCAGTCCGATACCATAGACAAAAACAATAAAAGCTGTGACCTGAACCAGTCGTCTGATAATGGTTAAATTCATGATGATTTCCTCGCCGAATGTTTACTGCTTATTTGTTTTTTATTATGTCTTCTCATAATGACCAGTCCTGATATAAAGCCCAGTGAAAGTGCCAGAATACCGCCGGAATTAGACTGCCAGTGCGAAGGGTTTACATTGTATGGTGCCGTAAAGTTGCTTCTATAGGTGGTGTTGTTATCAATATGGGTGGTTCGCACAATAAATTCGGCCGGTTGATTGGCTCTTCTGCCGGCTTTAATATTTTTAAAATCATCAGGAATAGTAAATACTACTCGACCATTATTATCGGTCTTACCATCCAGAGTAGTGCCATTGCTGGTTTGCATAACCACCCAGGAATCTTTTAGCGGCTGCTGCTTATAGTTAATGATAAAGGCATGTTTGTTCTGACTGTAATAACGCCAGTGCTCTCTTACCATAGGATCAGGGATGATTTCCAGGGTCAGCTTGGGGTTTTTAATCAGTTTGTTCGGGCTGACACCGGAGGGTTTGCCACGCATATAAACATATCGTAGAGTAGATTCAATGGTGTTTTCTTTCACCTGTCCTGCTATCAGTGCATGGTAATTATCCATCCCCGTATCAGGCAGGATAAATTTATTATCAGGCTGTTCCTTTATTGGGTGACTGGACAGATCTGGGGCAATAAAGTTAACCCTTGCCTGGTCGGCACCGAGAAGATAAAAAGACTTTTCCCTGTTTCGTCCATGCTGCATAGTATGTCCATTATTATGCTCATGTTCTGTTGGTGATAATTTTTTGTCCCATATATCGGCTTTAGGGGACCATAATAGTTCAGCATGGCTTGCAGAACCCAGTACCAGCCATGTGGTAAATATAAGTGTTTTAAATTTCATAATGACTCCTGTACTCTGTCGGAGCTAATATCCGGCAGAGTATTATTGGCTTAAGAGTTAAAATCTAACAGAGAGTCCTGCAGTGAAGACAGTACCGGGGTTAACGACAATGGATAAATCTTCACCATTATAAACGCCGTCCTCATTAGCATCCCGATAACCTCGGGCGGTATTGTAGTAATCACGATCAAATACATTGTCCACCCGGGCAAAAAAGGACCAGTCAGCATTATTAATGCGGCGGTCATAATTAGCCCACAGGTTAAAGACAGCACGTCCGCTGACATCTTCCTGATTGATTTCATCTACATAATAATCAGACTGAGCCTCCATCTCGGCAGACAGAGTCCAGTATTGGGCGGGACGATAACGTAAAATGGTATTTAAGACATGCTTTGGGGTTCTGGGTACCTGATTGTCTTTATTGTCATAGGCGGTTAAACAGCCTGTAACTCTCCCCCGGCTAATAACAGGAATTGCACCGGGAGGGCAGGTACCTCCAATAGGAGAAGTTTTTAAATTAAAACTGTCATAGCTTTTATAATAAGAGTCCAGATAGGTATAGGCAATGTCCCATGACAGTTTCCTGTTGTAGTCGCTATTAATCGAGATTTCTAACCCCCGGTTTCTTACATCACCAATATTGTCGTATACATTATCTTTATCGGCATCGGTTGAGTATTGTCCTGAGGTCGATTGAATATAATCATCTCTGTCCAGTTGAAATACGGACACATCAATATCATGTAAATTACCGAAAATGGTTGTAGCCATTCTAAAACCAATTTCAAGATTCAGGGATTTTTCAGGATCTAGATTTGGGTTTGGGTTGGTGTACATGCTTGGATTACCATTACCGACAAAGAGTTGTGATACGGTAGGTGTTCTAAAACCAGTTGAAGCACTGGTGTAAAAATCTATATTGTCTCTGAAAGCATAGTTGGCACCCAAACGAAAAGAATCAACATTAAACTCCTCATCATCACTGGTGGCTGGATCCAGTTTATCTTTATAATTCAGTTCAATTTTATCGTGGCGGGCATTGGCGGTTAAAATAACTTTTTCTGTAGCCTTAAATTTCAATTCACCATAAAATGCGGTTACATCCTCATCGGTTTTATTGTCGTTATACAGGTCACCATTTTGCAGACCGCTCCAGCCTATATCGTCGTTATTCATAACCGTTACTTCATTTTCATAGGTGTTGGCTCTAAGATCGATGCCTCCCATCCAGGCAAAGGTCTGACCATCCATTCTAAACTCTGCTTTTATTCCTCGCTGAGTCTGGTCATAGTCATTATCATAGGTATAAATATCAGGCTTATCATCCAGTGGAGCGGTATCAAATTTAGTATTATCAGTAAACTGATAAATATTTAACATTAAATTGGCAGACTCATTAAAATCCTTTGAGTAAGTGGCAAAGAATTTTTGCAGATCCACATCATAGTTATTGGCATAGTCATTGTAAGAGGGGTCTTTACTTTTAGGATCGTTTTTGGCCGCTGTTTCACCACGCACCGTACCATGGCTGTTTTTTTCTCTATCCGCTATTTCCATACCAAAGGTAATATCGCTGCTATCATCAATATAAAATTGCAGCTTGCCATTTAGATAATCAGCTTTAGAGTCCGAATCATCGTAGTATCCATCTGTTTCACGACGGGATATCTGTATATGACCATTGGCCTGTTCATTTTCAAAACCAGCCTGCAGTAAGCCTTTGTAATATCCGAATGAACCGCCTTCCAGATCCATTCTTACACCGGCATTATCGGCTCCCCGTTTTGTGGTAATAATAACGGCGCCTGCCAGTGCGTCATCGCCAAAGAGATAGGAGGCGCCGCCTTTAATCACTTTGATGGATTCAATATTGTCTAAATCAATATTCACCCTTCCTGTTCTTTCAAATACCGGAACCCCGTCAATCACTACAGCTACACCAGGGCGTTCACCCATAAATACCTGATTTTCCACACCTCGAATATGTATTTTTAAAGAATCTCCATTTTGAACTTCAGAGGTAATACCGGGGATACGTCGCAGCATATCCTGAACATTCTGAGGATGATCCTTATCAATCTCTTCACCACTGATGTAACCGATTTTAGATGGTTCATCCCGTTTATTCTCAAAACGATCATCAATGGTTGTGGACTGAACACTGATGGTACCTAAATCTTCTGCAAGCAAACCAGAAGAAAAGAGTGTAGATATTGATAATACTGTTACGTGTAATAAATTTTTTTTAAAGTTATTCGGGGACATAATTACTCACTTCACTCAAAAAAATTAAAATGCCAAAAACTGGCCCAAAAATAGTTTATGAGCAAAACCTGTGCCAAGTCATAAGTAATTGATTATATAAGGGAATTCTTTATGATAAAGTTTTAATGTGTGTGATATGGCTTGTTTTTAAGTGAAAACACACAGTGTAGAAGAAAGGATAGTTAAAGAATTTTACTGATAATGGTATTTTTACCGGCACTTTTAGCCTGATAAAGTAATTTATCTGCTTCATGGTAAATATACTCAGGTTCATTGTCATGTGAACTG
>JALUZF010000143.1 GCA_027012135.1 Gammaproteobacteria bacterium | reverse complement strand
CACCAGGACCGGTGATTCCACGGAGGCCGAGTGCCTGCGCTCGGTCTTTGGCGCGGCGCTGGCAGATATTCCGGTTTCGGCCAACAAGTCCCAGGTCGGCCACAGTCTGGGCGCATCCGCCGCCATCGAGGCCGCTCTGGCCATCGAGGCCATGCGAAAGGGGATTGTCCTGCCCACGGTCAACTATCTTGCCGACCCGGAGTTTGCAGACCTTGACCTGGTGCCCGACCAGGTGCGCCAACATCGCCATGAATATGTCCTGTCCAACTCCTTTGGTTTTGGCGGCACCAACTGTTGTCTTGTGATCAGGGGAGTGTGAGAAGACCATGCGTCCCAAACCCTTTATCCCGGAACAACTCGATGGCACCCCCTTTGTCAGAGACGCCAACAGCGGCAGGATCTGGCACCGGTGCGAGCTGCGCACCCTGTATGTGGACACCGACCGTTCCCAGGTGGTCTATCACGCCAACTATTTAAAATATTTTGAGTTTGGCCGGGCCTCCTTTATGCGTCATGCCTCCTATCCCTATAAAAAGATAGAGGAAAGCGGTTTTATCTATCCCATCATCAAAACCGAGCTCAACTATTACACCCCGCTTTTTTATGATGATCTGATGTATATCCACACCCGTCCGGGCGAGCTTGAGCTGGTCAAGCTGCAGTTTGATTACCTGATCACCCGGGCCGATGACGGTGATATCGTCTGCACCGGTTTCACCCGCCACTGTGCCGTGGCGGCCGACAGCGGCCTGCCGGTGGAAATTGATGCCAAGACACGACGGTTATGGCGGGAATTTCCCCAAAAATAGCACCGTTACGGGTTCCGGTGACCATTGCTATCCGGCCCTGGCTGTTTGATCATGTCCTTGCCGGTCGGGCTGTCCTGCCCATGGTCGAGATCCTGCTGCTGCTGGCCGCGGAGACAAAAAAACGCTTTCCGCAAGCGAATGTATGCAGTATGAAAGATGGTCGTTTTGTCCGCTTTCTGGAAATCCCGTCCGGGGCGGCCACCTTGCCGCTGACGGTCGAACTTGCGCCATCAGGCGATGGTTCGATAACGGCTATTTTGCTGCAGAAAAAGGTCTTGCCGACCATGACGAGAATGGTTGAATATGCCCGGGTTGTTTTTTCCGGGCGCCCGGAGAGGGAAAAAGATCACCCGTCGGTCGAACAGACCCTTTTTTCGGCCACTGCGTCCATGGATGCCGACGAGGTGTACGGGAGATATATCTCCTTTGGCCCGGCCTATCGGAACCTGCAAGGTCCCTTGACCATGAACGACCGGGAGGTGCGGGCCAGGGTGCGGGCACCGGTCATGGAGCGGCGCTGTCCCGGTACAGAGCTGCTCGGTTCACCATTCCCCTTGGATGGGGCCATGCATGCGGCGGCCGTGTTTGGACGACGGCGGTTGGGTTGTATTCCGTTGCCGGTGGGATTCAGCCGCCGGGTAGTCCATCTGCCGACCAGGCCGGGAGCGGTGTATACCGTGCGGGCAGTGCTGCTTGGTGATGATGGTGGTCGCCTGTCCTTTGATCTTGTGCTGGCGGATGAACGGGGCCGGGTGTGTGAGGTGATCACGGGCCTCTTGATGCGGGAAATTGTGTAGATTCATCTTCGTCGATAAATCCGCACCTCAGGTTTTTTTGTTGCAACTGTATCTGTAGCGCGGCAAGGCGTTACCCGGCGCTTGACGGTTTTTCCGTCCAGGCCAGCAGTTTTTCCATGCCGACCCTGGTCAGCCAGCGGAGGAAAATAATGGAATAGGTGGCCCCGGCCAGGTACATGCCGAGGAGAAAAACAAGATGGGAAAGGCCGTAAACAAGCGGGCAGCCGATGGCGGCCAGCCAGGGCTCATGCAGTTTGGCGGCAATGACTCCGATAACGGCGACTGCAGGCCAGCCGATGATGTAGCTGAAAAGGATGGCGGCAATACCGGTAATGATCCGCAGGGACGGCTTTTTCTTGAAGGCGGAAAGGTCTGCCTGCTCCTCCATGGCCCGGCGGACAAATTCTTTATTGGCAAGCCGTTGGATAAATGGTCGGATCATCAGTACGCTCTGGCAAGAGGAATTCTTGAACAAAATGAATAATTTTATATTCTACCCGATAACCGGGTCCACGGGCAAGCGGGAAGGGCATTGACAGGTGCATCAGGGCGGCGGCAACCAGGAGCGAAGCTGGGATTTTTTCGACAGGGTTTACTGTATCTCCCTGCATGAACGGGCGGACCGGCGCAGACAGGCACAACAGGAGTTTGCCGGTGTCGGTCTGCTGGACCGGGTGGAATTTGTCCTGGTCGACCCGCATCCGGAAAACCGGGAACAGGGAATTTTTGAGTCCCATATCCATTGCCTGAACAAAGGCCTTGGGGCCGGAGCAGAGACTATCCTG
>JALUZF010000142.1 GCA_027012135.1 Gammaproteobacteria bacterium | reverse complement strand
GCTACCATTCCTAACTGTATTAGCTATGATCCAACCTTTGCCTATGAACTGGCGGTGATTATTCATGAAGGCATGCGGCGTATGTATAAAGAACAGGAAAATGTGTTCTACTACATTACCGTAATGAATGAAAACTACCAGCAGCCTGTTATGCCTAAAGGCGTGGAAAAAGGCATACTCAAAGGTATGTATTTATTACAGGGCGGGGGTAAGCGCCGTAAGAAGATCCAGCTAATGGGTTCCGGTACTATTTTACGTGAAGTCATTCATGCTGCAGAAATACTGGACAAGGAATGGTCGGTGGATGCCGATGTCTGGAGTGTGACCAGTTACAATGAACTGCGCCGTGAAGCACAGGATGTTGACCGCTGGAATATGCTGCATCCGCTGGAAGAACCAAAGGTTTCCTATATTGAGAAGTGTCTGAAAGATCGCCGGGGTCCGGTATTGTCGGCCACCGACTATATCAAGGGTTATTCGGATCAGATCAGAAAGTGGGTACCGGCCCGTTATGAAGTGCTGGGTACTGATGGTTTTGGCCGTTCTGATACCCGTGCCCAGTTACGTAAGCACTTTGAAGTCAATGCGGTTTATATTGTTGTGGCGGCTCTGAAAGTTCTGGCCGATGAGGGTCAGTTCCCGGCCGGTAAGGTTCAGGAAGCCATTGAGAAATACGGCATTGATGTCAATAAGCCAAATCCGGCTACGGCATAGGGAGGGAACCACTGATGAGTAAGATGATAGAAGTATTTGTACCGGATATCGGTGACTTTGATGATGTTGAAGTGATTGAAGTCCTGGTTGCCGAAGGGGATCATATTAATGAAGAAGATTCCCTGATCACTGTGGAATCGGATAAAGCTACCATGGAGATCCCCAGCAGTCATAGCGGAACTGTAGCCAAAATTAAAGTTAAGGTGGGTGACCGGGTATCAGAAGGTTCGCTGGTCTTATTACTGGATGCGGATTCTGCAGCAGAACCGGCAAAAGAAGAAGCGGTTGAAGCTCCTTCAGCCAGTGCACCTGAACAAAAAGCGGCACCGGCTGCTCAAGCACCTGAAAAAGCAGCGGTACCTGAAAAGCCTGCAGTACCTCCAGCTAAGCGCCCGCCGCCAACCCTTAATATTGATCACGATAATTTTAAACGGGCTCATGCTTCTCCGGCGGTACGCAAGTTTGCCCGGGAACTGGGTGTGGATCTAAGCCAGATTTCCGGTACCGGCCGCAATGGCCGTATCCTTAAGGAAAATGTGCAGGATTATGTGAAACAGGCCTTAAAAGCCCCTTCCGGCGGTGCCAGCCTGGGTGTGGAACCCATGCCGGAAATTGATTTCTCCCAGTGGGGTGATATTGAAACCACCAAAATGTCCAGGATCAATATTCTGACCGGCAAATTCCTGCATCGTAACTGGGTGAATATTCCCCATGTTACCCAGTTTGACGAGGCGGATATTACCGAGCTGGAAGCCTTCCGTAAAAAGAGTAATCAGGAATACGCGGATAAGGGGGTTAAATTCACCATGGTGTCCTTCCTGATGAAAGCCGTAGTTGCTGCGCTGAAAGAATTTCCGCGTTTTAACTCCTCACTGGATGCTTCCGGGGAAGCCCTGATCCTGAAAAAATACTACCATATCGGCATTGCTGTGGCGACGCCGGACGGTCTGGTGGTGCCTGTTATTCGGGATGTAGATAAGAAGAGCCTGACGGAACTGGCTACCGAACTTAGAGAAGTTTCCGGGAAAGCCAGGGATAAAAAACTCAAGCCTTCTGAAATGCAGGGCGGCTGTTTTACCATTTCCAGTCTCGGCGGAATCGGCGGCACCAGCTTTACGCCGATTGTTAATGCTCCGGAAGTGGCTATTCTGGGCGTTTCCCGCTCCAGAATGCAGCCGGTCTGGAACGGTTCGGAATTTGAACCGCGTCTGATGTGCCCATTGTCTCTGTCTTATGATCACCGGGTTATTGACGGTGCGGAAGGTGCAGCCTTCAGTACTTTCCTGAGCCGGGTGCTGTCTGATGTTCGCTATTTGCTGATGTAACCGGGAGAGATAATAATGAGTCAGATCATGGAATTAAAAGTCCCCGATATCGGCGATTTTGATGAAGTAGAAATTATTGAAGTGCTGGTGTCCGAGGGCGATACCATTAATGAAGAAGATCCGCTGATCACGGTGGAGTCGGATAAGGCCAGTATGGAAATACCCTCCTCGGCTGCCGGTGTGGTTAAAGCCATTAAGGTTAAACTGGGTGACAAGGTATCCGAAGGTTCGGTTATTGCAGAACTGGAAGCCACTGAAACAGCACAGGCGGAAACCGTACCGTCTGAAGCGGAAACTGCAGAGCCGGCATCAGAACAGGATACTCCTGCTCAGGCCAGTGCCGAAGCAGAACCTGCGGCACCTGCTGCCGCCAGCTTCAGCGGTGATGCGGATATTCAGGCCCAGGTGGTAGTGCTGGGTTCCGGCCCCGGCGGTTATACTGCGGCCTTCCGTGCTGCGGATCTGGGTAAACAGGTGGTACTGATTGAGAAGGATGATTTTCTGGGCGGTGTCTGTCTGAATGTCGGCTGTATCCCTTCCAAGGCACTGCTGCACGTGGCCGAAGTGGTCAGTGAAGCCCGGGAGTTTTCTGACCTGGGGGTGACCTGGCAGGAGCCGGAAATTGATATTAATAAACTGCGTGAGCATAAAAACAAAGTGGTGGGGCGTTTAACCGGCGGTCTGAAACAGCTGGCTAAACAGCGCAAGGTACAGATTGTTAACGGCTACGGTAAATTTACTTCCGCTCATACCATTGCCGTTGAGGCGGCAGACGGTTCGGTGCAGGTGGTGGGCTTTGAGCATTGTATTATTGCGGCCGGTTCCTCGGTTACCAAACTGCCCTTTATTCCATGGGATGATGAGCGGGTCTGGGACTCAACCGATGCCCTGGAAGTCAACAATATACCTGAACGACTGCTGGTAGTCGGCGGCGGGATTATCGGCCTGGAAATGGCCACGGTTTATCATGCCCTGGGGGCAAAGGTCACTGTGGTGGAACTGGGTCCGGGTCTGATCCCCGGAGCTGATCGTGATCTGCTCAAGCCTTTTGAACGTACTGTAAAAAAACGTTATGAAAATATCTTTGTTAATACCCGGGTAACCGAACTGACCCCCACTGATGAAGGTATTGTGTGTAAGTTTGAAGGCAAAAAAGCACCGGAACAGGATACCTTTGATAATGTCCTGGTGGCCATCGGCCGTTCCCCGAACGGCAAGCTGATTGATGCTGATAAGGCCGGTGTGCAGGTTAATGAGTACGGTTTTATTCCAGTGGATTCTCAGCAGCGCACTAATGTTGAGCATATTTTTGCCATTGGCGATGTGGTGGGTCAGCCCATGCTGGCGCATAAGGCGACCCATGAAGCCAAAGTGGCTGCTGAGGTCATTGACGGACAACCGCGGCATTTTGATGCCCGTACCATTCCATCAGTCGCCTATACCGATCCGGAAGTGGCCTGGTGCGGTCAGACTGAAGAGCAGCTTAAGGCTGAAGGTATTGACTACGAAAAAGGCGTATTCCCCTGGGCTGCCAGTGGACGAGCTTTATCGGTTGGAGCCGATGTGGGTATGACCAAGGTGTTATATGATAAAAACACCCACCAGATGCTGGGTGCCGGTATTTTAGGTAAGAACGCCGGTGAGCTGATTGCCGAAGCGGCTCTGGCCGTTGAAATGGGTGCAGAAATAGAAGATGTAGCCCTGACCATTCACCCTCATCCCACTCTGTCAGAAACGCTGAACTTTGCCACGGAAGTAGCTGAAGGTACCTGTACGGATATTTATCTGCCAAAGAAAAAATAGCCGTTAAATAACCGTTCTGAAAAATTCGTTCTGTCCTGGAAGTGCGGGCATTCTGCCCGCCTCCTGAATAATCAGTAAATACCGCATATTTCCCTGGGCAGGATGCCATGCTCCCAGCCAGGCAGAGATATTGATTTAATAGCATTCATCTTCTAATCTTATAAGAGTCTTTTGTTATTAATGAGATCCGGATTTGTCTTTTTTTACTAAGAATATCATACACTTTCCATTTATATTTTTTCTCTTTCTGTCGTCTGTTGTACAGGCAGAGCAAGCCACAGAGCACGGGCTGAATACCAAACGGGTCATTTTTATCGATTCCTATTACTATCCTGTTTACGAGTGGGCTGCGGGAGAAGTCAATGGTGCCCGTTCTATACTGGAATCGGCCGGGGTGGAAATGAAAGTGATTTCCATGGACACCAAACGCAATCCTGATGAAGGCTATATTAAAGCCGAAGCATTAAAAGCCAAAGCTGAAATTGAACGCTATAAACCAGATTTAATTATTGCCTGTGATGATAATGCCAGTAAGTATTTAATTGAGCCCTTTTATAAAAACCATTCAATCCCTGTTGTTTTCTGTGGCATAAACTGGGATGCCTCGGCTTATGGCTATCCATATAAAAATGCTACAGGTATGGTAGAAATATCGATGATGGCTGAGCTGGTAACAGAATTAAGGCGTTATGCTAAAGGAAAAGCCATCGGTATTCTGGCAGGTAATGTTATCAGTGACCGAAAAAGTGTAAAGAATTATGAAGATAAGGCTAAAGTTAAATTTAATCGTAGAATTTTTGTTTCTGATATAAAACAGTGGAAACAGGCCTATATCAAACTTCAGAATGAAGTCGATATACTTATTATTGAAAACAGTATGAGTATCACAGGCTGGAAACCGGAGGATATATATCCTTTTATTTTAAATAATACCCGAATTCCAACGGGGTCAGTACAGATTAATATGCGGCCGTATGTGGCTGTAGGTTTTTTACAGGTACCGGAAGAGCAGGGGAGCTATGCTGCAAAAACTGCGTTGAGAATTCTGGCCGGTGAATCACCGGAAAATATCCCCCTGGTGAGCAATCATCAGGTTATTGCTTCTGTAAATCTGGATCTGGCGGAAAAGCTGGGCATTGTATTTGAACTGGAGTTTTTACGTAATGCAAAATCATTTCGATGGGAAGAAAATAGATAAATGAAGCTATTAACCCGTCTTAGTTTATTCACCCTGGTCATCGTCCTGATGACGGCATTAACCACCACCTTTTTCAGTATTAATACTATCCGTGGAATTATCTATGATCTGAACAGTCAGCTTATTCAAAAAGATATGGATAATCTGCAGTCCTTTATTGAAGGTGAATATTATGCCTTACAGAAACACGGCCTGGAAAATGTAAATGCCTATTATCAGAAGGTTATTAGCAGAATAAAACGGGAAATTAACGGTAATTATAAGGATAATTTTAAAAACATTATTGTGCTGGATAAAAATGGCAGGCAAATTCTGTTTATCGGTCCGGATAATGAAAAGCTGCAGGGAGAAAGCGCCAGTATTATTCATATGAATACCGTGAATATTCATCCGGTTAAAATACGGGAGCAGGGTGAATATGTTTATTTTTATAAAAAAATACCTCAATGGAAGCTGGGTCTGTTTATTGTTGTTAATAAAAAAGCCATGTATTCCCGTCTGAATGACTACATTGATACCATTATGGCGGGGCTGATAATTATTGTTTTTATGGCCCTGTTTGCGGGATTTTTATTTTCCAGATACCTGGTTATTCAGGTTCAGGAAATTCTCAAGCAGATCACCGAAATTAAAAGCGGCAATCTAACGGCTCGTATTAAAAATATTAGCGGCCGGGATGAAATATCAGAGATTAAAAAAGGTCTTAATACCATGACTGATATTATCGCTGAGAAAATTAATAATCAGAAGCTGGCAGAAATGAAAGCCCAACAGCTATCCTTATTTGATCCTTTGACCAATCTGCCTAATCGTCGACTGTTAATGGAACGTCTTGAAGAAGAAATTGCCCGTAATTACCGTCATAAAATTACCGGGGCTCTGTTGTTTATTGATCTGGATGATTTTAAAACTGTTAATGATACCTGCGGTCATAGAGTAGGAGATTTACTATTACAGGAAGCAGCAAAACGTCTGGACAGTTTGATTAGAAAAGAAGATCTGGCCTGTCGTCTGGGCGGGGATGAATTTGTTGTGGTATTATCGGACCTGAGCCCGGATCAGATGGCTGCCTCTGCACAGGCTAATACCACTGCCAGTAAAATTCTGGAGATCTTCAGACAGCCCTATATTTTAGAAGGGCAGCAGCATCAGATCAGCTGCAGTATCGGTATCGTATTGTTTCCAGAAGAAAGCCGGGACAGTCATGACCTGGTTAAATATGCTGATATTGCCATGTACCAGGCTAAAAACAGCGGTAAAAATACCATTAAGCAGTTTTCCAACTATATGCAGAATATTCTGGAACACCGTCTGTATTTACAGAATGAACTGCGTACTGCAATAAAACACAAGGCGCTGAGTATTTACCTGCAGCCTCAGTATAATACTCAGGGGCAGATCATATCTGCAGAAACCCTGGTGCGCTGGAAGCATCCGGAAAAAGGCTTTATTTCTCCAGCTGAATTTATACCGGTTGCTGAAGAATCGGGTCAGATCCATGCATTGGGTAAAATAGTCATGTCCCTGTTGCTGGAGCGTCTGCAGGAAATTTTAGCCGGAGAAGTGCCGGAAACCTTCAGACGGGTTGCCATTAATGTCAGTCCCTGGGAATTCAGTCGCAAGGACTTTGTTGATGAAGTAAAAAACCTGCTGGATAAATATCAGATATCCGCTCACTTCCTGGAACTGGAAATAACTGAACAGACCCTGGTGGGAAACTTTTCTCTGTTTGCAGAAAAAATGAAACAGATGCAGAAAATGGGTATTCGTTTCTCTATTGATGATTTTGGCACTGGATACTCCTCTCTGTCTTATCTGAAATTACTGCCGGTTAATATGCTTAAAATTGATCGCAGCTTTATTCGTGATATCGGGATTGATAAAAATGATGATGCCATTGTCAGAACCATTATTATGATGGCAAAAAACCTGGGACTTGAAGTGATTGCTGAAGGGGTGGAAAATAAGGAGCAGATGGATTTTCTGCTGGCCAATGACTGCCAGCTGTTTCAGGGCTACTATTTTTCAAAGCCGGTTGCAGTGGATGAATTTGTAAAACAACTAATGGACAATAATAAAAATAATGATTAAACAGTACAGGTATTTACTGAAAAAATGACTCGTCTGTTAACACAATTACTGACAGCGTTCTTATGTGGTGCTTTTTCATTAACGGTACTGGCACAGATTAGCCTGACCGATAAGGAACGCAGCTATCTGCACAGTAAAAAGAAAATCACCATGTGCATCGATCCGGCCTGGATGCCGCTGGAGAAAATTGAAAAGGACAAACACATTGGCATGACTGCCGACTATATGGCTATTTTGCAAAAGAAAATCGGTGTGCCGATTGAACTGGTGCCCACAGCATCCTGGACACAATCTATCGAATACGCTAAAGCCAGAAAATGTGATATTTTTTCGCTGGCTATGCCGACAGAAGAACGGCTGACCTATATGGATTTTACTCAGCCGTATCTGACTATCCCTCTGGTTCTGGCGACTAAAATGGATAAGTTTTTTGTGGTGGATATTTCTAAACTTGAGGGAAAGAAACTGGGTGTTGTGAAAGGCTATGCCTTTGGGGAAATTCTCAGAGAAAAATATCCCGGCCTGACTATTGTTGACGTGGGCTCACTTTATGACGGGCTGGCAAAAGTAAACCATGGAGAACTCTACGGTTTTATCGGCACTCTGGTCACTATTGGTTACGAATCCCAGAGAAATTTTGTGGGAGAAATTAAAATTGCCGGTAAATTTGATGAACAATGGCAATTAGGGGTAGCCACCCGTAAAGATGAACCGCTGTTAAAAACCATTTTTGATAAGGCCATAGCGGATATTTCTGAAAAACAGAAACAGGATATTTTAAACCAGTGGCTGTCAATCCGTTATGAGCGGGTTGTTAATTACAGGGATTTATGGCCGTGGCTTATTCTGAGTGCAGTTATTTTAATGTTTATTCTATACCGTTTTTATGTTCTGAGAAAATACAATGAACAGTTAAAATGCCTGAGTATTACTGATAACCTGACTAAAATTTATAACCGCCTGAAGCTGGATGCTGAACTGGAACAACAGGCCAATCTGTATGACCGGTATAAGCAGCCCTTCAGCATTATGATAATTGATATTGACCTGTTTAAACAGGTTAATGACCGTTATGGACATCAGTCCGGTGATGTGGTGCTGGTTGAATTTACCCAGGTAATTAAAAAGCATGTCCGTAAAACAGACATTTTCGGGCGCTGGGGCGGTGAAGAATTTTTGCTTATTATACCTAATACTGATATTCATAAAGCTATGATACAGGCAGAAAAACTAAGGCTGCTGATTGAAAAACACAATTTCAAGATTATTGGTCACCTGACAGCAAGTTTTGGGGTGGCTCAGTTTAATGAAGAAAATAATACTATTCAAAAACTTATTTCAAAGGCTGATAAAGCCTTATACAAGGCTAAAGAGCAGGGTAGAAACCGGGTGGTCAGGCTTTGATTATTTTATTCAAACTTAAAAAAGTGTGAAATATAAGGTAAAACCCTATTGCATGTCGTGTTTTTTTTGCATATCCTTGTCTCGACTGTTGGATTTTTTATAGAAATCCGTTATAGTCGAATGGCCTGCAATGACTCAAGGCGGTTTTTTCTTTAAGAATTTTCAGATAAATCTTTTTATCCGCAAATTCCTGATATAGTCAAATCCTCATTGTTTCATCTGCACAACCCCAATAATGTAAGTCATTATCAGATCGGCTGGCTTTTTGTCTGGCCTGAATGAATAGTCACTTGCTTTGTAATTTAAGTTAGTTTTAGGATTTATACAATGAGTACTGGTACAGTTAAGTGGTTCAACGAATCTAAAGGTTATGGTTTTATCAGCCCTGATGACGGCAGCGATGATGTTTTTGTACATTTTCGTGCAATTTTAGGTGATGGTTTTAAAACTCTGAACGAAGGTCAGAGTGTAACCTATGAAGTGGAAAAGGGCCCGAAAGGTCTGCAGGCTGCACAAGTGCAACCACAGTAAAAAAACTGTTTCACAAAAAAAGCCCCTTAGTCGAAGTCAAATGAGTCATAAGGCTCTTTGTCCATAAGATAAGGGGTTTTTTTTTGCCTGTTGAAATGTTTTATATAAGCCAGGATAGATATGAGTTTTATTAACGGTCTTCATTTTAATAATTTACGTGGTGATATATACGGCGGCCTGACGGCGGCTGTGGTTGCTTTGCCGCTGGCTATGGCCATGGGTGTGGCTTCAGGGGCAGGGCCGATTGCCGGAATGTACGGCGCTATATTTGTCGGCTTTTTTGCGGCGCTTCTGGGGGGGACTCCGGCTCAGGTATCAGGGCCGACCGGTCCCATGACTGTAGTAATGTCGGCTATTTTTATTCAGTATACCGGCATGTATCCGGATGATCCCATGCAGGGCGCTACACTGGCTTTTACCGTGGTGGCACTAGGCGGACTGTTTCAGATAGCTCTGGGTTTATTAAAGTTTGGTAAATATATTGAACTGGTACCTCATCCGGTGGTGTCCGGTTTTATGACCGGGATAGGGGTTATTATTATTTTGCTGCAGTTTGGCCCCCTGTTTGGTCATGCAGCGGATTCCAAACCCCTGCAGGCAGCAGAATCCCTTCCTCAATATATTCAGCAGTATGAAATGCCTTCTTTATTGCTGGGTATTGCCGCCCTTGTGATTGTTTATGGTGTGCCGTTTTTTCTGCCGCGCCTGGCTCGTCTGGTTCCCTCACCTTTGCTGGCTCTGATTATTGGCACATTATTATATCTGTTTGTTTTTCCGGATAGCGGTACGCCCGTTATTGGCGAAATACCTACCGGGTTACCCGATTTTCATATGCCGGTTATAGAACCTGCTTTAATGATGCAGATGATAGCATCCGGCTTAACCCTGGCAGGTCTGGGGGCGATTGATTCCTTACTGACATCGCTGGTGGCTGATAATATTACCCGAACTCAGCATAAACCGGATCGGGAACTTATTGGCCAGGGTATTGGTAATACCATTGCCGGTCTGTTTGGCGGCCTGCCGGGAGCCGGTGCGACCATGCGTACCGTGGTTAATGTCAACGCCGGTGGACGTACACCGATATCCGGTGCACTGCACAGTATAATCCTGTTATTAATTGTACTGGGCGCGGGTTCGCTGGCCAGTGATATTCCCAAGGCGGTACTGGCCGGGATATTAATTAAAGTCGGTACGGATATTGTTGACTGGGATTATCTTAAACGGCTCAGGCATGCACCAAAAGCGGGTGTGATGATTATGTTAACGGTACTGTTTATTACCGTCTTTGTGGATCTGCTGCTGGCTTTTGGTGTGGGTATGGTTATGGCCAGTTTCCTGTTTATGAAACGCATGACCGATATGCAGATAGCCAATATGCGGCCTATTACTGCGCCAGGCGGTGAGGTTCCGTTAACCGATCAGGAAGCCGATATCATGAAGCAGGCAGCGGGTAAAATTCTGTTGTTTCACTTAAGCGGTCCCATCAGTTTTTCATCGGCAAAAGCCATGGTCAGGCGTCATTCAGCCGTAGTGGATTATGACTATATGGTGCTGGATTTGAGTGAAGTGCCAAGTATTGATTTTACCGTGGCACTGGCTCTGGAAGATATAATCAGGGAAACCCAGGGCAGCGGGCGACGGATATTTTTAACCGGTGCCTGTGAGCCTGTTTATAAAATGCTGCAGCAGCAAAAGATTTTACAATCCCTGGAAGAAGGCAGTATTTATAAAAACCGCCAGGATGCCCTGCTGAAAATCAGGGAGTTACTAAAAGCCTGAAACCCTGTTACCGGGTTTACTGCCGGTCTGTTCAGACCAGGCCAGCAGTGTTGAATTGTAATCAATCTGCATGGATAAATAAGATAAATCAGCGCTCAGATCACTGATGTCGTTATTTATAGATTTCAGCAGTTTACTGGCATTTTTATGCTCATATAAACGATAACTGGCATAAAGAAAACCACCGGGAATAACCAGGCTGATTAAGGTATCACCGGTATTGAAGCGTTTTTTCTTTTCGCGTTCTGAAACATCAAGCTGTTCTTTGAACAGTCCCTGCTGATAGTTACTGACTTTTTCTGACAGTAATGCCGGATCAATGAGCTGCAAGTCATAATTCAACTCCTGATGAGACAGGGCATTAACATTAATCAGTTTGCCCTGCAGTTTATTCAGGTGGCTTTTTATGGCTGTGCGGGTTATATCTGCGTGGTTTATTTCAGCATGGGCTGAAGAGCTTAAAATTAGCATAAAAAATAAAAGGTAAGCGGTTTTGCTTAAGTATCCGGATTTGCTCAATTTGTGTACATCTCTTTAATAGAATAAATTAGAATCATTATAAAGAGCAGCAGGTTCAAATTTAGTGATAAAAAAGTAAAATAAAGGTGAAAATGCGGAACCCGTTAACATGAACATAAAAATTTTAGCTATTGTTGTTTTTCTGTGTTCGTTGCCGGCTATTAGCTGGTCAGCCGGAGATTTTCTGGCGCGGCCATTGTCTACCCATGAAAAAGTGGCACAATTGCTATCATTGTCTACGCCAGATGAGCAGCGTATCAGTATCTGTTTTAACTATGGCTGTCAGCAGAGACAGACCATTCAGTTTACTAATGAGGATATAGAACATATAAAGGTAATATTTGCCCAGTCTGAAGCAGGCCGGATTTCTGAACGGCAGGCGATTGCGGATGCCATTGCCTATATGGAAAGCATTTCCGGGCAACAGTCACCGGTGCATAATGATCGGGCCAGAAATTTTAACGATAAAGGTTCGGGGCGAATGGACTGCATTGATTCAGCTGTGAATACCACCAATTACCTGCGTTTTATTTCTCGTCTGAGGCTGTTAAAAAAACACAAACTTATCCAGCCGGTTTATCGCTCACCCTTTATGATGGGGCAGCACTGGTCTGCACGTATTAAGGAGTTATCCAGTGGCAAGACCTTTGCAGTGGATTCCTGGGTCAGTGATAATGGTCAGAGACCTTTAATTCAAAAGGTATCGAACTGGAAAACCCGGGATAGTGAAGGCATTGAGAATTATAGTAATCAGAGCTATCGTAATAAAAGCTATCTTAATAAATTATAATCGCTTAAATGAAACCGTTTGCGGGAAAAGATAAACCTTACTACTGATTCCGGTGACAGGCTGGTGACCTCTCCGGTCATATTTTTACGGTAAAAAGCTTTGCAGTCTCCAGTCTGCCAGACAGTTTTCTGCATGTCTTTTTTCATCTCAGTCACGTATTGATCCTGCAGTATTTTCTTTGGCTCAATGGCTTTAATAGTTTTATCCTGTTTGACGGAACTGATGGCCTGAATAATATATTTAACCATGGTCTGCATATAGGTCATCTGTGAGCTGTGACCGGTACCGGTATTGGGACCATTGACCTTAAAATAATTAGGATAACCTGCAACCGTCATACCCTTGTAGGAGACAAAGCCGTTTTCCCATTCCTTATTCAGATGTCGGCCGTCCAGACCATAGACCTGGAATGACAGGGCTTTTTTAATATTGGAGTAGGCATAAAAACCGGTGGCATAAACAATAATATCCAGTGGTATTTCCCGGCCGTCCCGGGTTTTTATTCCGTTTGGGGTGATGCTGTCAATGCCGCTGATATTAACATCCACATTGTCACGGGCCAGTGCCGGAAGGTAAATGTTGGTGGGAATAACCCGCCGACAGCCCAGTTCATAATCGGGCATCATATGCGCACGCAGCTGCTCATCCGTAATATATTTTTGCAGGTTCTTCTGCAGAGTGCGTCGATACAGGCTTTTCATTAGCTGACTTATTTTTGTGGTCATGGTGTAGCGGCGAAAAGCAATAAAGCGCACTTCATGATAACTGAAGATCAGAAAGCGGTTAATATGCCGTATGCCCGGCAGAGTACGCAGATAACGTTCTACCGGGCCGTATTGCCTGTCTGAGCGGGGAATAATCCACTGTGCCTTGCCCATAAACAGAGTTAAGTGTTTTACCTTGTCAGCAATAGCCGGTACCACCTGGGCGCCGGAACAGCCCGACCCAATCACAGCCACTCGTTTGCCTTCATAGGGTACAGAGTGATCCCAGCGTGCAGTATGAAATTTTACACCCTTAAATGATTCTGCACCTTTTATTTTTGGAATATGCGGATTGGCCAGTACGCCGCTGGTGTCGATCACAAAGCGGGCAGTATATTGCTCTCCTGATTCAATATCAATATGCCAGAGATGTTCCTGCTCATTATAAGTCAGTTGAGTGACATTCTGCCGGGTTCGGGCATGCTGTCTAAGTCCGAACCTGTCAATAATATAATTGGTATAATTCAGTAGTTCGCTTTGCGGTGAATAGGTTTTTTTAAAAGGGTAAGGAATAAAGGAAACAGAATACAGACCGGTAGGGATATCCACCTCGGCCCCCGGATAGGAATTTGCCTGCCAGGTTCCGCCGATTTCCGCACTTCTTTCCAGAAGTACAAAATCATTAAACTTCTTTTTCTGCAAACTGACGGCCGCCAGTAAGCCCGAAAATCCGGTACCAATAATCACGGTCTCAAAATATTGAGTATTTTGTGGTGTATTTGTGGGTATTGGCTCTGACATTGGATTCTTTTTTTCCTAATATATTATCAGACCACAATTTTTCCAATATGTCATGTTTATTATTGTCTTTCTTATTTAATTTATTCCTGACTTTAAAAAAGTTATGAAAGGGACGCATTCCTGGCAGAGCGAACATTATAAATAATTACAATGTGTGTGATTTCAGAATAATTATTTAGTAATGTTCAGATAGAAAGAAAAAACTATCGAGCCAGTTTACTGTGTTCCGGCAGGGTGACATTAAGCTCCAGAATGGGGCAGTCATTATCATTGGTATCAAGCTGAACCTGAATGGCATCGGGTTCAATATCAACGTATTTGCTGATCACCTTCATAATGTCTTCTTTAAGCTGGGGCAGATAATCGGCTTCATGGCGATGCTGGCTACCGCGCTGATGAGCGACAATGATCTGCAGGCGATCTTTTGCCATGGAGGCGGATTTTTTCTTTTCCTTGCGAAAATAGTCCAGAATACCCATTACTTACCTCCAAAAACGCGAGAGAAAAAGCCTTTTTTCTCAACTGACAGAAACCGGTGTTCAACATCATTACCCAGAAAACGTTCCACCAGGTCATCATAAGCCTGTCCGGCAACGCTTTCAGTATCCAGAATAACCGGGGCACCGGTATTGGAGGCCTGAAGGACGGTTTCGGATTCGGGAATCACGCCCAGCAGGGGAATGGCCAGAATTTCAATAATATCATCAACACTGAGCATTTCGCCTTCTTCTACCCGTTTTGGTGAATAACGGGTGATAATCAGATGGGTTTTAACCGGAGCCATGCCTTCAATGACTCTTCTGGTTTTACTGTCGAGAATGCCCAGAATACGATCCGAATCCCGAACAGAGGAAACTTCCGGGTTGGTAACAATTAAAGCCTCATCGGCAAAATACAGGGCTTTTAATGCTCCGGACTCAATCCCGGCCGGGGAATCGCAGATAATATAGTCAAAGGTTTCAGACAGCTCATTAAGTACTTTTTCCACCCCTTCCTGGGTCAGGGCATCTTTGTCGCGGGTCTGGGAGGCCGGCAGAATATGCAGATTATCTACCCGCTTGTCCTTGATCAGCGCCTGATTTAGATTGGACTCACCATTGATAACATTGATAAAGTCAAAAACCACCCGGCGCTCACAGCCCATAATCAGATCCAGGTTACGCAGACCGATATCAAAATCAATAATAACGGTTTTGTAGCCTTTCTGTGCCAGGCCGGTACCAAAAGCGGCACTGGTGGTGGTTTTACCAACACCGCCTTTGCCTGAGGTCACTACAATAATTTTTGCCTTTTTTTCTCTTTTTGACATTGTCTGATCGGTTCCTTTTGATTGTGCTGTGATGAATTGTTCAGGGTTGCGTTTGAATTTATGTGAACGTATTAAGCAATCAGGTGAGCCATTTCAAGCCGTTCATTGTTCATATAAACCTGTACCGGTGCGCCAATTTTATCCTCTGGAATATCTTCACTCAACAGGTAAATGCCGGCTATGGATACCAGTTCACTTTGCAGACTGTGACAGAAAATAGCGGCTGACTGATCACCCTGGACCCCAGCCATTGCCCGACCTCGCAAAGTACCGTAAACGTGAATATTACCATCAGCCAGTACTTCGGCGCCGGCACTGACCGAACCGATAATGACCAGATCACCGCCTCGGGCATAAACCTGGCGGCCTGAGCGAATGGTTTGTTTAACCACTTTGGCAGGTGCTGTACCAGGAGGGACAGAGGTTTCGGCTGCTTCCCGGGGATTAGCTTCAGGTTCCCGGTTATCTGCCGCTTGCCCGGTTTCTGGTTTCTGCCCTTCTGTTACTTCATTTTCCAGTACCGGAATCTCAGGTTCTGAGGATGATGCTGTAGCTGCAGGTTTTTTTTCCGCGCTATGCCTGGCTTCTGCCAGAACCGCCAGACCGGCTGCTTCCAGCGGGGCTTTAACGGCAGGTAGAGCACCTTTGACACCCACCGGAATAATGGACAGGGATAGTAAAATTTCTCTTAAATCGAAAAAATCCAGATTCTGCTGCTGTTCATTCAGGGCATGCAGATCAATAACTACCGGGGTCTGATTAAAAAAACCGGGGGCCATTTTTACCCGTTCGGTTAATTGTGTTTCCAGAAGTTTAAGGTCATTATCAAAAAGCTGTAATACCGTCAGGGTAAACAGGCTCCCTTTGAGTTCAAAACAGGGTTTATCCATAAATATGTACTGGTTCGGCTCGCTTGATTATTCGAGGATTTAAATTTTGAGAAAATGTAACGTTTCAGTAATTTCCACCCTGAACGGGTACGAAAAAATTTGAATTAGTATATCAAAAAAGCAGGCTAAAAACTGATGCCAGTTCTAATTTTTTAATTTAATTGCCTGGGGTGGTTTATCTATTATTCAGAAAAAGCGTTAAAGGACTTTTTATTAGTGCTGTGTTAAAATTCTGCCATTAATATAATATAACCATGGCCAATCAATAGCTTATTGTGCCGACAGTCATCCATTATGAAAAAAATATGCTTATTAAGTGATATTCCCGATCATCAGGCCATAACCTGTCCTTACGATGATAATTATTCCATGCTGGTGTATCGTGACGGCGATACGGCTTATGCTTATATTAACAGCTGCCCTCATGCCGGAGTCCCCCTGGAGTGGAATGCACATGAGTTTATGAGTGCAGATGGTCTGCTGCTGCAATGTGGTACTCATGGTGCCCAGTTTGAACCGCCGACCGGGCATTGTGTGCATGGTCCCTGTAAAGGGGCGCATCTACATAAAATTGCTATTAAGCTGATGGATGGCGTGGTTTATCAGGTTTGAACTTTTATTTCGTTTAGTACTCTAAGAGCATGCTCTGAACTCTTTCAATAAAATATAAACAATATTACCAATAGCGGAACATTTTAATGCTGAAAAACCTGTCTCTTTTTGAAAAACTGGCACTGGCTTATGCCACTGTTTTTACCTTGGCTGGCTTTGTCTGGAGCTACTGGGATCATGATTCCTTTAAAAATATTTATGTGATTGAGGATGGTTTTATCGAGTGGTCCACGGTGGTTTTTCTACTGATTGGTCTGGGAGTGACTCTAAAGCGTTTCTGGTTATTAAAAGCAGAACGTTCAAAAATCTTTCTGTTTATGACTTTTTTATTAGCTCTGTTATTCTTTTTCGGTGCCGGTGAGGAAATTTCCTGGGGCCAGCGGATTTTTAATGTGCAAAGCACCGAGTTCTTTGCACAAAATAATGCTCAGGGTGAAATGAATTTACATAACCTGGTGGTTAATGATACCAAGATTAATAAAGTGATTTTTGGCCGAGGTATCGGTATTATGCTGCTCTTGTACCTCTTTGTACTCATCCCCTTATATAAGAAAAAAGCCGGTGTCAGGAAAGTGGTTGATAATCTGGCTATACCCATTGCCCAGAATTACCAGATTGCCGCTTATGTCATTTTACTGGTTCTGGTACAGGGGCTTATGGTTTCATCCAAAAAAGGTGAAATGCTGGAGTTTGCCGGTTCTATTATCTTTCTGCTGAATGTAGCCTATCCATATAACAAGGCACTTTTTGAAGCCAGACGTTCTGCCAGAGTCGGTTCCTGAACAGGGTAAAACTATGCGACTCATTAAAACCCTGTTTTATTATTACCTGGCCATGGTCGGTATTTTTTTTACCGGCCGGGCGGTATTATTTGCCATTTATTATGACCGATTTACCCAGAGTGATGTTAATTACTGGCTGACTTTTTTATACGGCCTGAGAATGGATACCATCGTGGCCAGTGCTACTTTACTGATCCCCCTGATTATGCTCAGCCTGTTTCCTAAAGCTCTCAGCCATTTTGTTAATCGTTTTTTAACTGGTTACTTTTTAGTAGCTCTGTTGTTGTTTATCTATATAGAAAATGCCACGATTCCTTTTTTTGATGAGTATGATGTGCGACCCAACTTCCTGTTTGTTGAGTACCTGATCTATCCGCAGGAAGTGTTTAAAATGATTTTTTCGGCTTATAAGCTGGAATTGCTTATTGCCTTTATTATGATGGCGGCAGCCGGTTATGCTTTTATCAGGGCTAAAAAACTGCATGATTTTACACCTATATTTGAAATGCATTATTTCAAACGTTTTCTGCTGTTTTTCCCGCTGGTGTTTATTCTCGCTCTGGGTATCCGTTCTTCTTTTGGCCACCGCCCGGCTAACCTTTCCGATGCTATGTATTCCAGTGATCGGGTGATTAATGAGATCACCAAAAACTCTATCTACAGTATTGGCTATGCCATTTACAGTGATAAAAAATATGGTAATAAAAAACTCACTAAATACGGTGAAATGGATATTACAGAAGCCATGCAGCGGGTCAGTAAGCGGCTTAATATCCCTTTGTCTGAGGGTGACTCACCCTTTCGCCGTCTGGAGAAAACCCACTTTCCAACCAGCAAGCCGAAAAACCTGGTGATATTTTTACAGGAAAGTCTGGGCGCTCAGTTTGTGGGGGCCACGGGTGGTGATCCGAAACTGACGCCTAATTTTAACCGTCTGAGCAAGGAAGGCATTTTATTTTCCAACCTGTATTCTAATGGCACCCGCAGTATCCGTGGAATTGCCGGTAGTGTATCCGGTAATTATGCAGTGCCGGGTAAAGGGGTGATTAAACGTAACAAGTCACAGAGCGGTTTTTTTACTGTGGCTTCACTGCTTAAACCGAAAGGTTATTACTCCCAGTTTATCTATGGCGGTGAAAGCCGTTTTGATAATATGCGCGGCTGGTTTTTAGGTAATGGTTTTGATGAGATCATTGATCAGCCCAAATTTATCAACCCGGAATATGTCGGTACCTGGGGAGTCAGTGATGAAGACCTGGTAAACCGGGCCCATCAGGAATTTAAACGTCTGTATGCACAAAACCGATCCTTTGTTTCCGTCATGTTCAGCACCTCTAATCATTCGCCCTTTGACTTTCCTGCCGGAAAAATCAAACTGATAGATGGTGTGCCGGAAAAAAGTGATCTGAATGCGATTAAGTTTGCTGATTATGCCATTGGCCGTTTTATCGAACAGGCAAAACAGGAAGATTATTATAAGGATACGGTGTTTGTGATTGTGGCAGACCATAATATCCGGGTGCGCGGCAGTGATATGCTGCCGGTTAATCTATACCATATTCCGGGCATGATCCTGGGCGGAGGTATCAAGCCTCAGGATATAAGCCGTTTAACCAGTCAGCCCGATGTACTGGCAACTGCCCTGGATCTGACTGGACAGGATCTGGAATATCCCATTATGGGACATTCGGTATTCAGTGATAAAAAACGGGATCTGGTCTTAATGCAGTTTAATGATACCTATGCGTTGCGTATTGGGGACAAGGTGTCGGTGTTACGTCCCGATCAGGAACCTTTGACTTTTATTTATAAAGATAAAAAAATGCTGCCCACGGAGCATGATGTCGACATGGAAAAAGATACCCTTGCCTTTATTCTTACCCTGAATCACCTCTATCAGGAACGTCTGTATAAATAGGTATGTGTAAATAGTTATAGGCACTAAAAACCAATCAGTGGTAAAATTAAAAGCCAATTAAAAGCTAAGCCTAAATAATCAATGGAAATATCAGTCAATCATTATGAATATTAATCATTATTTTAATTCAGATAATAAACGAATTAGTTTTACCCGCACTCAGGCCAGCACTTTTGCCAAAGCGGTTGCAGGTGATTTTAATCCTATTCATGATGAAGACAATAAGCGTTTCTGTGTTCCCGGCGACTTATTATTTTCAGTTTTTCTGGCTGAGCAGGGTGTTTACCAGAGCATGAAGTTTGAATTTTCCGGTATGGTAGGGGATTCCAACAGTCTGTTTTTTTCAAACAATGAGCCCAACCACTATGTGCTGCAGGATGAGAGTGATAAAGCCTTTATGCAGGTTATTACTTCCGGTGATATGACTCAGGACAGTGATTTTATTGCCCAGTTATCAGAACAATATGTACAGTTTTCCGGTCAGACCTTTCCGCATATTCTGGTGCCTTTAATGCAGGAGGAAGGGGTGATGATTAATCCAGCCCGCCCCCTGGTGATTTATAAAAATATGGAAATTACCCTGGACAGGCTGTCCGGTGACAATATTGAACTAAAACTGACTAATTCCATTTTAGAGAAAAATGGTAAGAAAGGAGAAGTCAGACTGGAGTTCAGTATACTTGCCAATGGCGAAGAAATGGGTCATGGTGCCAAAAATATGTTGCTCAGTGGCCTTAGAGATTATGAGCAGAAAGCCCTGGATGAAGTGATTCAGGCTTATGATCAGCGCAAGAGTAATTTTCAGATCCAGTAAGCGTGATTTGAGTCCGGATTATGCAGCTTGCCGCCAGTCACTACGAAGCCGTCCGGGAAGAACATGGCACCCCGATTATTATACTGCATGGCCTGTTCGGCAGCAGTCGCAACTGGCATCCGATAGCCAGAGTGCTGGCTGAAACCTCCGCTGTCTATGCACTGGATCTGCGCAATCATGGTAAATCCTCCCATTCAGATATTATGACCTATCCGGCCATGGCTGAAGATATTGCTGAATTTATGGTGCATAAGCATATTAGTGAAGCCCGCTTTATTGCCCATAGTATGGGCGGCAAGGTGGCTATGTGGCTGGCTCTGACTCAGCCTCAGCGGGTACAGAAACTGGTGGTAGTGGATATAGCACCGGTAAACTATCAACATGATTTTTCAACAGTACTCGATGCCTTTGCTGCGGTACCGCTGGAGCGGATCAGCAGTCGCAGAGAAGCGGATCAGTATTTATCAGAGTATCTGTCAGAGCGGGATTTGCGGCAGTTTCTACTGCAGAATCTGCAATTAAAAAAAGGTCATTATCAATGGCGCCTGAATCTTGAGGTGATTAAAAAAAACATTAAGGATATTACCGGTTTTCCCGATACCGGAAATATTAAACCCTTTGAAAAACGGGTATTGTTTGTCGGGGGCGGCCAGTCAGATTACCTGAGTCGGGACTATCATGCCCAAACCCGGCAGCTGTTTCCCCTGGCCTCTTTTTCAAGCATAAAAAATGCCGGACACTGGCTGCATGCGGAGCAGCCGGAACTGTTTATGACTTTAATTAAGCCTTATTTAAGTTAACGTATTTATAGCGATATGAATTCTGATAAAAAGCCGGACAGGCCAACGGCCATGCGGTTATTGATTGCACAGGTAAGAATGGCCATGCCGTTTGATCTGCCGGAAGCCAATTTATGTTCCGGACAATGCAATGGCTGTTCACAAAAACTGCTGGAATATCTGGATACTGAGCTACAGGACTGGGAGTATCGCCTGAAAGCCGGAGAGACACCTGATTTTGGTGATATTAACCGGATGGCCAGAACCAGTAAAAAAATTTATAAGGTACTGCAGCGCAATGGCCTGGTGGAAGAAAAGCCTTAATGCTTCAGCTATAAAAGGTCGCCTGAATACCGGCAAAATAAATAATATCACCATCGGATAGTTTACTGTGCAGTATTTTCTTACCATTGATATAGGTGCCGTTGGAACTGCGCAGGTCGGTTAAAAAATAACTGGCTTCCCGGTTAATGCGGGCATGTTTTTTAGAAACTGCCAGATCATTGATGACAATATCATTGCCTTCCTGACGACCGATAGCGGTGGTGCCTTTTTCCAGCTTGTAGTCCTTATACTCGTGTGTACCAAGCTGTATCCTGAGTAATCCCACGGAATATCCCTTTTTCTGGTAAAATTTTTCTTATTAATAATTTTTTAATTTAAATTGTCACTATTCAGTATGTTTGATCGTGACTGCCTGCAGGTAGTTACTCTAATGTACTTCAGTTTGTGCTGAACAGTAATCTAAAATTTATAATCTTTATAAAACTGATTATACTGAATTCAGCGCTTAATAAAAAATTAAATTATAGGACTATGCCTACTCTGGGTGTTTTTTAATCTCCAATCTGAAATACCGCTTTTCCCTGTATCTTTTCTGTTTCGGGTTCTTCCATACTTAAATGGCTGACATCAGGTATCTCTGCCGGCTCAGGTTTCTGCTCGAGGCCTTCCAGAGAACCCTTCTGTGCTTCAGACATGGATAACTGTGAGACATCGGGAACAGGAACTGGTGCTGTTTTTGTGCTTTCAGAAGACAGTGGAATATCGTCCAGTTCCGCAATATCCAGCATACTGGTATCCGGTAATGACACCGGTTCAGGTCGGACGGCAAATTCTTCCAGGGAACCCTCATTGGCTGCACTCATACTCAGTTCACTGATATCCGGCAGTGCAGCAGGTTCAGTTTTTTGAGCGAATTCTTCCAGAGAACCGCTTTCAGCCTCTGACATGGTTAAATGGCTGAGGTCAGGGATAATAATAGTTTCATTATCATTGTGCAGATTGGGTATATAGGAGCCTAATGGCGCCAGTTGCAGACCTTCTTCTTCCGTTATGTCTTCTGCATCATCGTTCCTGACAGTTTGATTGTAGCTTATCAAAGAGGCCAGTCCGGAGCTGAGTTTAGTAGAAGGTTTAGAAGAAGACAGTTGCTCGGAAGGTGGAGCAGGTGTTGCTTCCCGGGATGGCTCAGGTGTATGGGCAGGCTCTGTTTTCTGCTCGACAGCATCAGGGGAAAACTGTGTTTCAATTTTAACGGCTTTGACTACTGCACCGGCTTTTTTTAGTATGGCCAGATATTTTCTGACAGAGTCTGAATCGAGGTTGCGTTTGATAATAATGGTTTTGCCGGAGAACAGTGCGGCTGTTTTGGCTGCATCGGCTTTAAAGAGTCGGGCTACATTGGCTTTGACTTCCTCTAAGGAGGAGCCTGCAATGATTTCACCCTGAAAGATAAGATTGTAGTTTGCCATAGCTATACCTGAGTTATACCTGTACAGAAACACCTGATATAACTATAGCACACTGAGCAAAATGTGATGGGAGTAAACCCATCACATTTTCAGGCTAAAAAACAGCCTTGAGCTTATAGGTTGCTGGCAACAAAATCCCAGTTAACCAGATTCCAGAACGCTTCCACATAACTTGGGCGGGCATTACGGTAATCAATGTAGTAAGCATGTTCCCATACATCACAGGTCATCAGAGGTGTCAGACCGTCAGTTAAAGGACAGCCGGCATTGGAAGTTTTAACAATTTCCAGTTCTCCAGAGCCGTTTTTAACCAGCCATGTCCAGCCGGATCCGAAGTTAGTGACACAGGCGTCGCTGAAATCTTTCCTGAACTCTTCGAATGAACCGAATTTGGCATTAATAGCATCAGCTAAAGCACCTGTAGGTTCACCACCGCCATTAGGGCTCAGGCAGTTCCAGTAGAATGTGTGATTCCAGACCTGAGCTGCATTGTTAAAAATGCCACCATCAGAATTCTTGATAATGTCTTCCAGAGACTGATTTTCAAAGTCAGTACCGGCAATCAGGTTGTTCAGATTAACTACATAAGTGTTGTGGTGCTTACCGTAGTGATATTCCAGAGTTTCTTCAGAAATATGGGGTTCCAGTGCATTTTTTGCATAAGGTAATGGTGGTAATTCAAAAGCCATGTTGTGCTCCGTTTTGTAGGTAATGTTAAATATTGCTTGTACCAATTGAGTGGTCTTTATACCGCTTCTCTAAAGTCAGACTCAATCAGTGAAATGATTAACTAATCTGTTTGTGTGTCAGAGTATAACTCTTTTTTCAAAGAAATAACAGAGTAAAATAGTGGGTTATTTAACTTTTTGCACAAAATAAGCACTCCACTAAGCCTAAATCATGTAAAATACCTCGATAAATATCAATCTAACCCCCTAAAACCTGAAACCTGCTCTTAATGAACGCCATTGAACTAAGCATTTTTGTCAGCCGTATAGAATCCATTTGTGAAGAAATGGGTGCTGTTCTGAGACGCAGTGCCTTTTCTCCAAACATTAAGGATCGACTGGATTATTCCTGTGCGGTATTTGATGCCCGAGGAGAGCTCTGTGCCCAGGCGGCCCATATTCCGGTTCATCTGGGCAGTATGGCTTATGCCATGGCCGATATTGTTAATTCCCGGGACTGGTCCGAAGGGGATATGCTGGTGCTCAATAACCCTTACCTGGGCGGAACGCATTTACCGGATGTTACCATGATTGCCCCGGTTTTTCCTGAGCAACACAGTCAGAAGCCGGCGGCCTTTGTGGTTAACCGGGCGCATCATGCCGATATTGGTGCTGACACCCCCGGTTCAATGCCCCTGTCAACCTCACTGGAAGAAGAGGGTGTGATTATTTCTCCGCTACTGCTGGTACAGAACGGGATGGTGGAGGAGCATATAATGGCGGATATCACGGCTAATATGAGCCGTCCTGATGCTTCAAAAGGGGATTTTCTGGCTCAGATCAGTGCTAACCAGACCGGGGTTTTACGTCTGGGTGATTTAATTAAGCAGCAGGGAGAGCAGAATTTCAGTTCAGCCCTGATGCATCTTAATGATTACGGTGAGCGGCTGGCCCAATCCACCCTGGAGCAGATCCCGGACGGAGTGTATCGATTTGAAGACTATCTTGATGATGACGGTACCGGCCATCAGAACATTAAAATAGCGGTTAGTCTGGAAGCCAGAGAGCATTCAATTAAGGTGGATTTTACCGGCACGGCTGCACAGGTCAGGGGAAATATTAACTGCCCCTTATCAGTAGCGGCTGCGGCGGTATACTATGTGTTTCGCTGTCTGATGCCGGCGCAGACGCCGGCCTGTGCAGGCAGTTTCAGGATGATTGATATTTCTGCACCAGAGGGCTGCCTGCTTAATGCTCAGTATCCTGCTGCCGTGACTGCAGGTAATGTGGAAACCTCTACCCGGGTAGTCGATGTGATCCTTGGGGCACTGGCCCAGATTGATGAACTGCAGGCGCGAATACCGGCAGCCAGTTACGGTACCATGAATAATATCGCCATGGGCAGCCGCAGCAGTGAGCAGCACTGGGATTACTATGAAACCATCGGCGGCGGCCTGGGAGCCGGGAAAGTATTTAATGGTCAGAGTGGGGTACAGGCACATATGACCAATACTCTCAATACCCCCATAGAATCACTGGAACATCACTACCCCCTGAGGATCAGTCAATATAGCCTGCGGGAAGGTTCTGGCGGTGAGGGTTATCATCAGGGCGGGATGGGCCTGATCCGCGAACTGGAATTTTTACAGGAAACCCAGGTTACTTTGCTCACTGAAAGACGACGTCACAGCCCCTGGGGGCTGGCCGGTGGTCTGGCGGGCAGAGCCGGAGAAAACCTGCTGGATGACAAAGCCCTGCCCGGCAAGGTATCATTAACAGCCCGGGCTGGACAGAAACTGACTATAAAAACCCCTGGCGGAGGCGGCTGGGGGAAACATACAGAATAATCTGAATTCAACCCTGATAATTGGCTATAACAATAAGGAAAAAGCGTTTTATGAATACACACTTTTTGACAAATACCTTGGTATTGAATACCCGCTTAATAAAACTGGGTGCTGCTCTGGGTCTGGTACTGAGTTTTGCACTGCTGTCAGCCTGCAGTACCGTACGTGATGCCACTGACTGGGTACCCGGTGTGGATTCCAATGAAGAAATCAGGGCACAGGAAGAAAAAGAAGCCAGGGAGCAGAGACTTAAAGAGCAGCAGGCGTATAAGGACAAGGCAGTTTATGAACCTGTCGTGGCGGCAAGTACGGCAGAAGCCGATGCAAAAATTAATGTCATGATCAGCAAAAAATACTCCGAAGATCCAGTGGTCAAAAGGGATGATATTGGCATTGAAGTTAATGCCGGTGTGGTCACCTTAATGGGTAGTGTTAATTCAGAAGAAAGCGCTGTAAAAGCCATTGCTCTGGCAAAAAGTACCCGGGGCGTTTCAAGAGTGATTTCAAAACTGGTGGTTATTCAGCTGCGGCCAGCGACTGATGAATAGAGCATTCACTAAAAAAACATTGTGATTAGTCACTATAAATTGAAGTAGTTTATAGTGACTGTCTACAGGTGCTGGATTTACAGGGTTTTGAAAACATGGATGTTTTCACAATCACTAGGATAAGAACTTTTTACAAAACAAGTTTTGAAAAGTTCTAAACCGATACATGGATGTACTTGAGCGTCCCTGGAAATTCAGCACCTGTAGACAGTCACGGTAGGTACACTGAATAATTACAAAATAACTTAATAAGGACAGAGCCGGTTATGTGCGGAATCTGCGGTGATTTTCAATTTGATGGCTCCAAACCTGATCTGAATGTGGTTCAGACCATGCTTAAAAAGCTGGAGCGGCGTGGCCCGGATAATGAAGGTATTTTCCATGAAGGCCCGGTGGTGCTTGGCCATCGCCGCCTGTCTATTATTGATCTGTCCGAAAAGTCCAATCAGCCCATGGTAGACAACCAGCTGCACATGGCGCTGGTGTTTAACGGCACAATATACAATTATCCGGAATTAAAAGAACTGCTGACTCAAAAAGGTTATAAGTTTTTTTCGGATGGTGATTCAGAAGTCATTATTAAAGCCTATGTCGAATGGGGTGAACAATGCGTCGAGCGACTGCACGGTATGTTTGCTTTTGCCATTCTGGACCTGCGAGATTACAGTCTGTTTGTCGCCCGGGATCGCCTGGGCATCAAACCTCTGTATTACAGCCTGGATGATAACCGTTTTGTATTTGCGTCCAATATGCAGGCTCTGCTGGCCGCTGGTCACATTAATAAAGAAATTAATCCGGTTGGTCTGCATCATCAGTTTACCCTGCATGCCGTGATCCCTGCCCCTGATACCATTTTACAGGGGGTGAAAAAACTGGCCCCCGGAACCAGCATTAAAATTGATGCCAGCGGTAATATGAAATACCATCGCTACTGGCATCTGAAAGCCATCCGTGATCCGCTTAAGGCTGACTGGAGCGAAGCACAATGGACTGAGGCCATCCACGATGCCTTAATGTCCGCAGTAAAAAAACGTCTGACCATTGCTGATGTGCCGGTTGGTGTATTATTGTCCGGCGGTCTGGATTCCAGTCTGCTGGTGGCGCTGCTGGCAGAAGCAGGGGTCGAGGATATCCGAACTTTTTCTATCGGTTTTAATGATATCGGTGATGAACAGGGCAGTGAGTTTGAATACAGTGATCAGGTGGTAGAACGCTATAACACGCTGCACCACAAATATATGATCCCCAACCATGAGGTACTGGATCGACTGCCTGAAGCCATTACCCAGATGGCTGAACCGATGGTCGGTCAGGATGCCGTGGCTTTTTACTTATTATCTGAACGGGTTTCTAAAGAAGTTAAAGTGGTACAGAGCGGTCAGGGGGCGGATGAAGTATTTGCCGGTTATTTCTGGTATCCCTTAATGGCTAAAGCCTATGAAGAAGGCCATAACGAACTGGACAGCTTTGCTCCTTATTATTTTGACCGTCATCATGATGAATTTTTACAGTCCGTTACCAGTCGTTTTCACGGCAGGGATTATACCTCAGAACTGGTTAATGACCTGTTGACGGCCCCTTATGCCGATGAATTTCTGGACAGGGTTCTGCGTATGGATGTCACTACCCTGATTGTGGATGATCCCGTTAAACGGGTCGATAATATGACCATGGCCTGGGGCCTGGAAGCCAGGGTGCCGTTTCTGGATCATACTCTGGTGGAACTGGCAGCACAGATGCCCGGCCACTATAAAATTGGCCAGCAGGGTGGTAAACACGTGCTTAAAAGTATTGCCCGGGGCCGTATTCCCGATGCCGTTATCGATCGCCCCAAAGGCTACTTCCCCATGCCCGCCCTCAAGTATGTACGCGGTGAATTTCTGGATATGATGACGGATGTACTGACTTCACAGAAGTGTAGAGAACGGGATGTTTTTGAGCAGTCCTATATCCAGCGCCTGTTAAAAAATCCTGAAGCCAAAGAAAATATGACCCGCCTTAAAGGCAGCAAACTCTGGCATATGGCACTACTGGAAATGTGGTTTCAAACGCATCTGGACTAAGTGCCTGTAATTATTCTGGCTAATCAGTTCTTTGCAGTCCATCCTGAAAATATGAATAACAATATCCAGTCAAATTTAAAAATATCCCGGCAGCTAACAATACCCCTTACAGATATTGAATTTAATTTTATTCGTGCTCAGGGTTCAGGCGGTCAAAATGTTAACAAGGTCTCTACTGCCGTACACCTGCGTTTTGATATTAAGGCTTCATCCTTACCTCAGATATATAAAGACAAGTTATTGTTATTGAATGACCATCATATCAGTTCTAATGGTGTCATTATTATTAAAGCACAATCGTTTCGCAGCCAGGAAAAAAATCGTGAAGATGCATTGCAACGCCTGACGGAAATTATAAACAAAGCCCTGGTAAGCAGAAAAAAACGCAGGCCGACTAAACCGGGCAGAGCAGCAAAACAAAGAAGAATGGATAACAAGTCAAAACGGGGACAACAGAAAGTGCAGCGGCGTAAGGTTGATTATTAATATGACATTTATATGGTAATTTTGAAATATTTAATAGGTTTAATGGAAACAGAAGGGATTTGTGTCTAAAAATTGTATTAACATACAAAAATACTTGGTTTTTATTGAAATCCGGTATAATATGCCCCATATAAGCTTTAACTAATTTAATTAATCTGATTTAAAACCAGGAGCCCGAATTATGGACGTAATGCAGCGTATTGATGATGCCGTAAAAAATAACCCGATTGTGATCTTTATGAAAGGCACACCGCAAATGCCGTCCTGCGGCTTTTCATCCCGTGCGGCTCAGGCACTGATGAATACCGGTGTTGAATTTGCCTATGTTAATGTTCTGCAGGATCCGGAAATATTTGAAAACCTGCCGCGTTATGCCGACTGGCCGACGTTCCCACAGATTTACATTAATCATGAACTGATTGGCGGCTGTGATATTACCCTGGAAATGTTCCAGAATGGTGAGCTGAAAAAAATGTGTGAAGAAGCAGTTGCTGCTTCAAAAGAAGGCGCTGAAAAAGCAGAATAACTATCTGCTCTATGCACTTAAAAAGCCCCGACAGAGCAGTCTGTTCAGGGCTTTTTTATTGCCAGTTATTTTTGAGTGAATTATTTAATGGGTATCAGCAATTACCTAAAAAACAGCTAAACTCTTTCTCAACGCTCAACGCTCAACGCTCAACGCTCAACGCTTTCAATCACCCTTACGTTTAAACACCGTATGTTTACAAACCGGGCAGGGCGGAATACGTCCAGGCTTGTTAAAGTGCAGTTCCTTGCCGCATTTCTGGCACACCAGCACCCCGATACCGGTAATTTCACCGGTATGCCACTCATTGGCGGTCTCTCTCAGATGATCCAGCTCCAGCCGGGTTTGATCCGCCATACTGGCAAATACGGATAGAATTTTGTCCTCGATTAACTGCTTGTCAAACTCCAGCCACTCCAGAAAGGTTTTATTTTCCTTTTCCATTTTTTCAGCGGTGTCCTGCAGATCCCGTTTTACATAACGTGAAATGAGGTCGATTTCTTCTGCAGTCCATTCTTTTAAGTCCGTTAAAAACTCCTCTGCTTCCTTAACCCCGTTAATAATCATGGGGCCGGCATTTTCATCCGCTTTTTCCGTCCATTCTGAAAGCTTGTCCATCATGGTGTTGTAGCCCTGAACCAGCTTGTCAGCAGCCTGTTCAAGGTTAATTTTGTGGTCACTATCCTGAGTCATCGGCTTCTCCTGGCTGAAATAATAAAAGGCGTTATGGGGCTCTTTCTGCTTCAAGTATAACTTAAAATCACCTTACTTAGATAATAAATAGTGGTACAATTCAGGGTTTTAAAGTGTTTATTAAAATCATAAACCTAAAATTCACATACAACCCAAATAAAACCAGAACAGTCAGGAATAATATTTAATGAGTCAGGCGTATAACCCGGAGCACATCGAGCTGGAAGCTCAGCAATACTGGGAAGACAACAAGAGTTTTAATGTTACTGAAGATGAGAGCCGGGAAAAGTACTATTGCCTTTCCATGTTCCCCTATCCCAGCGGACAACTGCATATGGGGCATGTACGCAACTATTCAATTGGTGATGTGCTGTCTCGTTTTATGCGTATGCAGGGTAAAAATGTGCTGCAGCCCATGGGCTGGGATGCTTTTGGTCTGCCGGCTGAAAATGCCGCCATGAAAAACAGGGTGGCGCCGGGCAAATGGACCCATCACAATATTGACTATATGCGCGGCCAGCTTAAACGCCTGGGCTTTGGCTACGACTGGGAGCGGGAAGTTAAAACCTGTGATCCGGACTATTACCGCTGGGAGCAATGGCTGTTTACCCGCCTGTTTAAAAAAGGCATCGTTTATAAGAAAAATGCTGTAGTTAACTGGGATCCGGTGGATCAGACTGTACTGGCCAATGAACAGGTTATTGACGGCCGCGGCTGGCGTTCCGATGCGCTGGTGGAGCGCAAGGAAATTCCTCAGTGGTTTCTGAAAATTACTGACTATGCGGATGAACTGCTCAATGACCTGGATCAGCTTGATGGCTGGCCTGAACAGGTCCGCACCATGCAGAAAAACTGGATTGGTCGTTCTGAGGGTGCCGAAATCAGTTTTGTAATTGACGGCTCTGATGAAGTCATAAAAGTCTTTACTACCCGTCCGGATACCTTAATGGGTGTTACCTATGTCGCCGTTGCGGCAGAACATCCTCTGTGTCTGCAGGCGGCTGAGAATAATCCGGATCTGCAGGCCTTTATTGAAGAAGCCAAAGTCATGTCTACTGCTGAAGCCGATATGGAAACCATGGAAAAGAAGGGCATGGATATCGGCATTAAAGCTATTCATCCCATTACCGGTGAGACGGTTCCCGTTTATACCGCTAACTTTGTACTGATGGGTTATGGTGAAGGCGCGGTAATGTCGGTTCCGGCCCACGATCAGCGTGATTATGAATTTGCCCAAAAATACGCTCTTCCTATTAAACAGGTTATTGCTCCGATAGATAAACAGGCGGTCGATCTGGATACTAAGGCCTTTACTGAAAAAGGCCGGCTGGTTAATTCTGGTGAGTTTGATGGACTCACTTCAGAACAGGCTATGGCCAGAATTCCTGAAACCCTGGAGCAGTTAGGCAAAGGTAAAAAACGCATTCAGTACCGTCTGCGTGACTGGGGGGTATCCCGGCAGCGCTACTGGGGTACACCGATTCCAATTATTAACTGTCCGAGCTGCGGCTCAGTACCGGTACCGGAAGATGAGCTGCCGGTAAAACTGCCCGAAGATGTGGTGATAACCGGTGCCGGTTCACCGTTGAAAAAAATGCCGGAATTTTACCAGTGCCGGTGTCCGCAATGCGGCGGAGAAGCTGAACGGGAAACCGATACCTTCGATACCTTTATGGAGTCATCCTGGTATTATGCCCGTTATTGCTGCCCGGATAATGATCAGGCCATGCTTGATGAGCGGGTCAATTACTGGTCGCCTGTGGATCAGTATATCGGCGGTATTGAACATGCGATCCTGCATTTGCTCTATTCCCGTTTTTATCACAAGCTGATGCGTGATGAGGGGCTGGTTAATAGTGATGAACCGTTTAAAAACCTGCTGACTCAGGGTATGGTGCTTAAAGACGGGGCAAAAATGTCCAAGTCCAAAGGCAATACCGTGGATCCCCAGGGGATTATAGAAAAATACGGTGCCGATACGGCCCGTCTGTTTATGATGTATGCCGCGCCCCCGGAACAGTCACTGGAGTGGTCTGACAGCGGAGTGGAAGGCCAGTATAAATTCCTCAGGCGTCTGTGGCGTATTGTCCATGAGCATATTGAGGGCGGTCTGACCGGCGAGTTTAACCCGGACCAACTGGAAGCAGAAGCCAGAAAGCTGCACCATAAACTGCACCAGACCATTGGCTCTGTAAGCGATGATATTGGTCGCCGGTATACCTTTAATACTGCTATAGCCAAGGTACGGGAACTGCTTAATATGATGGAGAAAATGACTGAACATCTGGAGCAGTCTGAAGCCGGGCGGGCCTTAAAACAAAATGTCCTGGAAAATGTTATTCTGATGCTGTCACCGATAGTGCCGCATATTACGCACAAATTATGGCAGGATCTGGGGCATACTACGGCGGTTGTAGAAGAGGCCTGGCCGCAGGTGGATGAATCGGCACTGGTGGAAGATAGCGTGCAATATGTGGTTCAGGTTAACGGCAAACTCAGAGATAAACTGGAAGTGGCCAAAGACACCGATAAGCATACTATTGAAAAACTGGCCCTGGAAACACCCGGAGCCGTTCGAAATACCGAAGGTAAAACGGTGCGAAAAGTGATTGTAGTACCGGGAAAACTGGTCAATATTGTGGCTAACTAGCTCAGGCATTTTACAGAGAATTTTAAAAAGGCTTTTGAAAATAATGAATCAATTTATTCTGTTAAGACCACAAATTTTGTTTCTAATGCTGAGCCTGTTTCTGGCTGGCTGCGGCTTTCAATTACGTGGTGATCTGGTTCTGCCGGAACTGTATCAGCGGGTTTATCTGGTGGACAATGGCAACCGGGATATCAGTAAACCGCTGAAAGCGGCGCTGGAAAGTGTGGGTACTAAACTGGAGCCAACTGCTGAGTCAGCTACTTCTGTAGTCACCTTGCTGACCAGCGGCGTACAGCGTCGGGCGCTTAATGTGGCAGGTAATTCCGTGCGTGAATATGAACTGCAGTTGAATGTTGCTTTTGTGGTGCAGGATCATGAAGGCAGGCAGGTTGCAGAACAGCAGACCGTCAGCGTGATCCGCAATTACCGAAATAACATTAATAATGTGCTGGGCTCCGATAATGAAGAAGTGATTATCCGTAAGGAAATGTATCAGGCGGCGGTTATCAAGATTTTACGTCGTATGAAAGCCATTGCAGAATATTAAAACAGTTTTATTGTCTTGCAGATTAAACCTGAACAGCTAAGGACGCATTTAAAAAACCAGCAGCTGCCTGTCTACATGGTCTGTGGTGATGAGCCATTGCAGCATCGTGAATCCGTTGATATGCTGCGTAAAGCCGCCCACTATTACGGTTTTACGGAACGGGAAGTCTATACGGCTGAAGCCGGCTTTGACTGGCATACCCTGAGTTCTGCGGCCAGTGAATTATCACTGTTTGCCGCTCAGCGCCTGATTGAACTGCATATGCCTATGGGCCGGCCCTCGGACAAGGGCGAGGCTTTAATCGAATATTGTCAGAATCCGCCCCAGGATGTTCTGTTGTTGATAGTGGCCGGTAAAGTGGAAGCGGCTACTAAAAAAAGCAAATGGTATAAAGCCCTGGATAAGGTGGCCGGAATTGTTAATGTCTGGCCTATTAACGGAACTTATCTGAATCAGTGGTTAAACCAGCGTCTTCGCTCCAAAGGTCTGGCTCTGCAGGCTGATGCCATCCAGTTAATTGCCGATCGTGTAGAAGGCAATCTGCTGGCGGCGGATCAGGAAATAGAAAAACTGAGCCTGCTTTATCCTGCGGCCGATCAGATGCTCAGTCTTAGTACCGAACAGGTGGTCGAAGCGGTTTTTGACAGTGCCCGTTATAATGTATTTGATTTATTTGACTGTGCCCTGTCTAAAGATTTAAAACGGGCCTTAAAAATACTGGCCGGTCTGCGCAGTGAAGGTGATTCCATTATCCTGTTAATGACGCTTATTGCCAAAGAAGTACGCATGCTGGCCAGAATGACGGCTATCAGGCAGAAACAGGATCTGCAGGCGGCCGTGAAGCCGTTTTACCTGTTTCCCAAACGCAAATCTTTGATTAGTCAGACTGTTCGAACCACAGAGCCGGAATACTGGCAGGGACTGCTTGAAGAATTACTGGAACTGGATAAAATGGCTAAAGGAGCCATGGCAGGCGAACCCTGGGACAAACTGCAGCTTATTCTGGCACAAATTGCCGGGCAGTCTGTTCTTGAACCTAAATTAATCAGCAACCTTAAATTTTAATGGAACGGTAATGGATATTAAACAATATATGACTCAGCTGGGTCAGCAGGCTCGCCAGGCATCCCGGGTGCTGGCCAGGGCTAACAGCAATCAGAAAAATGCGGCCTTAAATGCGATTGCTGATTTGCTGATGACTTCAATGGATACTCTGCTAGCAGAAAATAACAGGGATCTGGAGGCGGGAAAAGCCCGCGGCCTTGATGATGCTCTGCTGGATCGACTGGCACTGAATAAGGAACGGGTAGCAGGCATGGCGGAAGGCCTGCGCCAGATTGCGGCGCTGCCGGATCCTGTGGGTGAAGTATCCGATATGCATTATCAGCCTTCCGGCCTGCAGATCGGCAAGATGCGGGTACCACTGGGGGTCATCGGTATTATCTACGAATCCCGCCCCAATGTAACCGCTGATGCAGCTGCGTTGTGTATGAAGTCAGGCAATGCCGCCATTTTGCGCGGCGGTTCAGAAGCCATGCATTCCAATCAGGCCATTGCAGAGTGTATTAAACAGGGGCTGGTGCAGGCCGGGTTGCCTGAAGAAGTGGTACAGGTGGTGGAAACCACTGACCGGGAGGCCGTTGGTGAGCTGATCACCATGCAGAAATATGTTGATGTCATCGTGCCCCGCGGTGGTAAGGGGCTGATTGAACGCATCAGCGGCAATGCCCGGGTACCGGTAATCAAACATCTTAATGGTATCTGCCATGTTTATATTGACGGTAAGGCGGATCATAAAAAAGCCATTGATGTGGCCTATAATGCTAAAACTCATCGTTATGGTGTGTGTAATGCCATGGAAACACTCCTGGTAGATGCCGCTATTGTGGATGCTGTATTGCCTGAACTGGCGAAGAAATACCAGCAGGAAGGTGTGGAACTGCGCTGCTGTGAACGCAGTGCAGCAGTGTTAAACGGTCTGGCGGAAACCGTACCGGCCACGGAAGAAGACTGGGATAGCGAATACCTGGCACCCATTCTGTCCATCCGGGTAGTAGATGGTATTGATGCGGCTATAGAGCATATTTTCCAGCACAGTTCCGGTCATACTGAATCGATTATTACTGAAAGTTTTACTCTTGCCCGTCGTTTTCTGGCGGAAGTGGACTCCAGCTCAGTCATGGTTAATGCTTCGACCCGTTTTGCTGACGGCTTTGAATACGGTCTTGGGGCGGAAATCGGCATCAGTACCGATAAGATCCATGCCCGTGGTCCGGTTGGACTGGAAGGACTGACTTCACAGAAATATATTGTACTGGGTGACGGGCATATCCGTCAGTAATGACACAAGTTTCTGACCCGTCTCCATTATCTCAGCTCTTAAAGCCCATTGGTGTGTATGGTGGGACGTTCGACCCCATACACTATGGGCATTTAAGACCCAATCTGGAACTCTGCGAATACTTTGATATGCAGGAAGTTCGTTTTATTCCGGCTTTTATACCTCCTCATCGGGATGCTCCTTGCAGCTCTGCCCAATTGCGCAGGGAAATGGTGGCTCTGGCCATTGCCTCGGAACCGCGTTTTATACTTGATGAACGGGAACTGCGGCGCGGCGGCTCCTCCTATATGGTGGATACCCTTAAAAGCCTGCGTGCTGACTTTCCGGATAATCCCCTGTGTTTACTACTGGGTATGGATGCCTTTCTGGGTATTAACTCCTGGTATCACTGGCAGGAATTACTGGATTATGCGCATATTATTGTCAGCCAGCGACCGGACAGCGGATTTGAACAGCCGCAGCACTGGCCGCAGGAGATTGCAGACTTTTACCAGCACAATAAGGGCGATAAAGAGCAGGTTCAGAGCCGTTTACAGGGCGTGGTCAGCCTGCAGCCGGTTACTCAACTGGCCATTTCTGCCACAGATATCCGTAATCGCTTAAAAAACCACCAATCCGTGCGTTATTTAATGCCGGATAATGTCATTAATCTGATAGAATATCATCACTTATATACTTGATCATCTTTAAATTTTTTAAAATTAAATAAGGTAAAAATAATTTAATGGAGCTTGATGAATTAAAAGCACTGGCAATAAATGCCGTGGAAGACCTGAAAGCCTTTGATGTCAATATACTTGATGTGACCGGGCGCAGCAGTATCACCGATGTATTGATCTTTGCCAGCGGTCGCTCTGACCGGCAGGTTAAATCCATTGCCAATAATGTGGTACAGGAAGCTAAAAAAGCTGGTGTGGCACCTTTGGGTGTGGAAGGCCTGAATACCGGTGACTGGGTGCTGGTTGATCTGGGTGATGTGGTAGTGCATGTGATGCTGCCCCAGGTCAGGGATTATTACGGTATTGAACGGATCTGGGAAGTGGATGATGATGCGGACCAGTCTCTGGATCAGGGGTAGGTGAATATTTATCTGCTGGCCGTAGGCAATAAAATGCCCGGCTGGGTGGAACAGGGATACCAGGAATATGCCAAACGTCTGACAGCAGACTGCCGACTGAAACTGGTGGAAATTGCGCCGGGCAAACGGGGTAAAAATGCCGATCTGGCGCGTATTAAACAGAATGAGGGTGAAAAGCTGCTGCAGGCCATTCCCAAAGCTGCTCTGGTTATTGCCATGGAAGTCAACGGCAAAGCCTGGAGTACCGAACAGCTGGCGCAGCAAATGGACGGCTGGCTGCATGGCGGGCAGGATGTGGCACTATTGATTGGCGGTCCGGAAGGTTTAAGTGAGGACTGTGTCAGACGGGCTGATATTAAGTGGTCGTTATCACCGCTGACCCTGCCGCATCCTCTGGTGCGGGTGTTGTTAAGTGAGCAGTTATATCGGGCGTATAGTATTTTAAAGAATCATCCTTATCATCGCTAGTGTTAAGTGTTAATGGAATAATAAGCACAAAAGGTTCCGATCGGTTTTTAGCTGAAGGTTGTTGATTATATTATGACGGATGTGCCGCAGATTTATCTGGCTTCCAGTTCGCCTCGGCGGCAGGAACTGTTGCTGCAGATGGGAGTCTTATTTCAGGTAGTGACTCAGAATGTGGATGAAGTCAGCCGGGCAGATGAATCACCGGAGAATTTTGTTATACGGCTTGCCCTGGAAAAAGCACAGTATGGTTTGCGACAAACAGATAATAATATTCCTGTGCTGGGCTCAGATACGGCGGTGGTGATTGATAATACTATTCTGGGTAAGCCCCAAAATCATCAGCATGCTATTGAAATGTTAATGCAGTTATCCGGACGAACTCACCAGGTTATGACGGGGGTGGTACTGGTTAATCAGCAGCAGACTCTAAGCGCAGTTTCCATTAGTGAGGTTACTTTCTCAGAACTTGAGAGAGGAATATGTGAAAATTACTGGCGTACCGGAGAACCTTCGGATAAGGCAGGAGCCTATGCCGTGCAGGGTAAAGGTGCGGTATTTATAAAAAATATAAACGGCAGTTATTCCGGTGTTATGGGCCTGCCAGTTTTTGAAACAGCACAATTGCTGAAACAGTTTAATATTAACCTCTTATAAAATGGCTATATGGGAAACAAACATCCTGTGGGTCAGTTATTTTTTAAATTTTCAGGCTATATGTAATGAGTGATGAACTACTGATCAATGTAACGCCGCAGGAGACACGGGTTGCAACCATTGAAAATGGTATGCTCCAGGAAGTTATTATTGAACGGGCCAGTCGGCGTGGTCTGGTGGGTAATATTTATAAAGGCAAGGTATGTCGGGTACTGCCCGGTATGCAGGCCGCTTTTCTTGATATTGGTCTGGACAGGACGGCTTTTCTGCATCTGTCAGATATTGTTACTGCAGATGAGAAAAAATCCGATGAACAGGAACTGACTATTACTGATGTGCTCAGAGATGGTCAGGATATCCTGGTACAGGTGGTAAAAGATCCCATGGGTACCAAAGGTGCCCGCCTGACTACTCATATCACCATACCGGCACGATACCTGGTTTATATGCCTAATTCATCTCATATCGGAGTTTCACAGAAACTGGAAGACGAAACCGAGCGTGAGCGTTTAAAAGATATTATCAAGTCCTTTCTACCTGAGTTTAACGGAGGTGGTTATATTGTCCGTACTGTGGCAGAAGGTATTGCAGAAAAAGCGGTACATGCGGATATGGTTTTTCTGCAGAAATTGTGGGGTTCTATTCAGGAAAATAGTAAAACGGTATCCATAGGTTCGCTGGTGTATGAAGACCTGCCCCTGGCTATGAAAGTCATGCGCGATATTGCGGACAGTAATATTGATGCTGTTCGTATTGATTCCAGGGAAACCTATAATAAGGTGATTAAGTTTGCTAACAAGTTTATTCCTGAACTGGCACCAAGAATTGAATATTATCCAGGTGAACGGCCTATCTTTGATCTTTACGGGGTAGAAGATGAAATTCAAAAAGCACTGCAGTCCAAAATTAAGCTGAAATCCGGCGGTTATCTGATTATTGATCAAACCGAGGCCATGACTACGGTAGATATCAATACCGGCGGTTATGTCGGCAATCGAAACCTTGAAGAAACCATATTTAAAACCAATCTTGAAGCCACCCAGGCTATCGTCAGACAGCTTAGGCTGCGTAATCTTGGCGGTATTATTATTATTGATTTTATCGATATGAAAGTTGTTGAACATCGACGCCAGGTCTTGCGGGCTTTTGAAAAAGCTCTGGAAAAAGATCACGCAAAAACCTGCATTACCGAAGTTTCCAACCTGGGGCTGGTGGAAATGACCCGCAAGCGAACCCGGGAAAGTCTGGAGCATATTTTATGTGAGCCCTGTCCGGTCTGTAATGGTAAGGGAACGGTTAAAACCGTTGAAACAGTAGCCTTTGAAATATTTCGTGAAATTATTCGTGAAGCCCGGCAGTTCGACACTCCGAAACTGCTGGTGCTGACCTCTAGAAAAGTGGGGGACTATTTAATGGATGAAGAATCATCAGCCATTGCTGAGCTTGAAGAATTTATGCAGCGTTCTATCCAGCTGCAGATAGACAATGAATACAATCAGGAACAGTATGATGTGGTACCTATGTAGTGTCTATCCGGAAATTGCCTTCCTGGCAATTTCCGGAACGCAAAAGAAAAAGTGTGATTTTTCTTTTGCTCCATTTTAACGACTTACTGTCGTCAAAAATGAGCGGCACATCCCTGTGCCGCCAGTGTGCATCAATAAATGGATGCACACTATGTAATATCCATAGCCCTTATTGTATCTTAGAGTGAACCATTCTGAATGGAACAAAGTGAAACAATGTCATCCGAGCCAAAGTCGCCAGAGCAGAGCAGTATCCTGCAATGGAGCAAAACGGCTTTGTATAAAGTATGGCGCTTTCATCATAATCTGATTATTTTTATTCTGGTACTGCTGGCTGCATTATTACTTCTGGTACGCGGTCTGGCTCTTTATCTTGAATCCAATCCACAGTTAATAGAACATTTTATTGAACAGGAACTGGAACAGTCGGTTTCTTTTGATAATGTTAAAATAAACGTTGATCTGTTTTACCCTTCGATTTATCTGCAAAACTTTGTTATCCAGTATAAGGATGAAAATACTTCCCGCTTCAATTTTCATTCGGCATCTATATCCATTGATACCATCCAGTCCCTGTTAAAATCCCAGGCAATTATTAATACCCTAAAACTGGATGGTTTTCATGCTCTTATCCAGCGCAATAAACAGGGTAAGTTTCTGCTCTCAGGAATTCCTCTGTACAGTCATGCTATTGATCAGAATGCAGCACAGAATAATCAGCCTGCCTATTTAAAACTGCTTAACCAGTCTAATTTTATTATTACCCATAGCGAAATTTACTTTATTGATGAAACTGAGGAATATCCAAACCTGCTGCTAAATGACGTTAATATCAGAATGCGTAACCAGAGTGAGCGACACCAGGTCAGTATTACAACCTCTATGAACCAGACCGGTGTCAGGGCAGAACTCAGACTGGATTTTACGGGGCCGGTTAATAAGCTTAATCAATGGAACGGTCAGATATATAGCAACCTCGAAGGACTGGATCATCCGACTTTACTGCATCTGTTGGGTGAACAGTTTATTCAGCTGGAAAATTATGAGCTGGATAACATTGATATGGGGATGCGCAGCTGGGCTTTAATAAAACACGGTAAATTACAGAGTATTCAGGGTGAAGTCCATATTAATGACGCGCAGTTAAAACGTGAGGATACCAGAGAGCTGGTTTATTTTAATCGTATAGATGGAAACTTCCGGTTTAAACGGCATAAAAAAGTACATACAGACTGGATAGCGGATTTTTTTGATGTTAATTTTAATATTGATGGAAAAATTATTTCTGATAAAAGAATACAACTCCATTTCATGAACCTGAATTCAAAACCTTCCATGCAGGTCTATTTAAACCGCTTACAGTTTGGTGAAATTAACCATGTTATTAACTTTTTTTCCCCGGAAAGTTTCAGCAAAACCCTTTATCAGCATATAAAACCCCGGGGTGAGCTGAAAAATCTTAAAGCAGACATTACTTTTAAGAACCTGGATATGCCTATTGATATAACCGATTATCAGGTATCTCTGGAATTGAATGATTTTGGTTTAAATGCCCTGCACAGCATACCGAAAATACGCAATTTATCAGCCCGCCTGTTATTAAACAGGGATAGGGGGCGGGCTTATATTAATAGTCATAATATGAGTCTTTATCTTAAATCCCTGTTTCGTGATCCCTGGCCGGTGGATAAACTGGTTGCTGAAATCTACTGGCAGAAAATGGAACAGCAGTGGCTGCTGGGGGTGAAGGATATTGATTTTAGCAATCCGCATCTTAAAGCTCAGGCGGATTTAAAACTGTGGTTCCCCGAAAACGGAGCGCTGTTAATGGATCTCAGCGGTTATTATCAGGATGCCAATGTTAAGTACACGTCTTTTTATCTGCCGGCTCATATTATGAATCAGGGGCTGGTTAAATGGCTGGATAATGCCATTGTTTCGGGATGGGGAACGGACGGCGGCGTAGTATTCAGAGGAGAAGCCGGTCAGTTTCCCTTTAAGGATCATTCCGGCACCATGGATATTGTGTTTAACACCCAGGATGTAGAGCTGGATTATACACCCGGCTGGCCGAAGTTGCAGGACATTCGTTCGCAGATACAGTTTACCGAACAGGGCATGTGGATAGAGTCCGACTACAGCCGGATTTTTTCTTCTGTATCAGAAAACATGCATGCAGATATACAGGACTATAATGAGTCGATTTTACGGCTTAACGGCGATATTGACAGTACAATTAAAGACGGCATCCATTTTTTAAGACAGTCTCAGCTGGCCTCTGCAGATGTAACCGATATGCTGGATGCGCAGGGTAAAATTGATATTATTTTAAACCTGGTTATTCCTACCGAAGAAGGTGAGCCGGAAAGCAGGGTTAAAATCGCCCTGGACAATATCGATTATTATCCACCGGGCTTTGAACGCCGGCAGGGTATGGTCAGTAAACTCAATGGGGTAGTGCAGGTACACAATCAGGATATTAATGCTGAAAAACTGACTGCCAGGATTATGGGTAATAAGGCCAGGGTTCGTATTAAAAGTTCACATGAAAAACGTCGGAACAGCAAGAACAAGAATAAGAATATCTCTCCGGATGTCAATATTGTCATCAACACCCAGGTTTCGGTTGACCAGCTAAAAAAATATAAAGTGATCCCTGAAAATTTTTCCAGCCTGAGTGATTATATTTCAGGACGCACTCATGTCAATATTGATGTGAATCTGCCCAATGAACATCGGCCTTTTGCACTTTCTGTGGCTTCAGGCCTTATGGGAATAGCATCAAAACTGCCTTTTCCATTTTCTAAAACCGCCGGACAATCTCATAGCCTGCAGGTATCTTATACCGACAGCAGAAATCCTAATCTGGCCTTTTCGTATTCCAGTATTATTTCTGCACTGTTTGTTATTAAAGGAAAGGCTGAATCGCTGCAGTTAATTAAGGGAGCTGTTCAGTTTGGAAATGGACAGGCTTATTTACCCACCAGGCAAGCTCTGAAGCTTAGCGGTAAGTTGCCTTTACTACCTTATAATCAATGGCAAAAAGTGATAAGTTCATTGTCTGATCAGGCTGAAACTAAAAAAAACAAAGCTCCCACTGAGTTAAACTGGAAAACACCTGTGGAGCTGGCCTTAACTGAACTGGTGCTGCCCGAACCGGGTCTGGAAAACGCTCCTGCAGAGATCAGATCCAGAGTCAAATCAGAATCAGAAAAAAGCCATTTAAGCCCCCAGGACATGCCGCTTGTTAATGGCTATATCCAGTCCCTTAAACTGGCTGACAGTGATTTAGGAAAATTGACTATAAAAACTTCCCGTATTGATAAAAGCATTGTTCTGGATGCTCTGAAACTTAAAGGCGATATCCTGTCTTTTACAGGTAAGGGTAAATGGCATCAATGGAATAATACACCGGAAATGGATATGGAAGGGACTCTGGATATCAGTTCCTTTGAGGATTTTCTGAATATGCTGGGCTATGATCAGTTGATGCGGGGCGGTAAAGCCAGGATATCCGGTTACCTTAGCTGGCCGGGTGGTCCAGCCGATTATTCAAAGGATGTCATTGAAGGCAAGGTTTCCATAAAAGTGGAAAAGGGTACTTATCTGGAAGGTAAACCGGGAGCAGCCGGACGGATCCTGGGACTGTTAAATATGAATGCTCTGGTTCGGCGCATTTCATTTGATTTTACTGATGTCTCTGACAAGGGATTTGAATTTGAAAAAATTAAAGGCGATTTTCGTATTACCAGAGGCAATGCCTATACGGATAATTTCATGGTTCAGGCACCCAGTGCTAAAATTCTGGTGACCGGCAGGGTGGGACTGGCGGCAGAAGATTATGATGAAAAAGTACTTGTGGTACCGGAAATTTCCGCGACATTACCTATTGCCGGCGCCGCTGTTGCAGGACCGGCGGGAGCGGCTGTTGCCTGGGTGGGACAGAAATTATTAGGTTCACAGCTCAATAAAGTGACTGCGATGAGCTATACTGTTAAAGGCAGCTGGTCTGATCCGGTAATTAAGAAAGACGAGCTGTCTGATAATGCCCTGGAAAATTTAAAAAATCTGTTTGGTCTTGAGGATGAGTCAAAGATGGTCATGCCTGAGGTGGAAAAAGAAGAGGTTCATTAACTGTTTGAATGGGTGACGATACCGGGCAAACTTGTAATTCCAGTACTGATAGATGAAACTATAGATTCTATCCGGATGGTAAAACAGTACTGGATAAATACATGTAACACTATGCAGAAATTTTAGAGGAAAAATGTCAAAAGTAGCAGCAATTCAGATGGCTTCCGGACCGAATGTCAGTGCAAACCTGAGTGAAGCCGGTCGACTGATACAGGATGCCGTAAAACAGGGGGCTGAACTGGTGGTTCTGCCTGAAAATTTTGCCCATATGGGGATGTCCGAACAGGATACTCTGAAAGTGGCTGAACCTCCACTGGACACTATTCATTCAGGTGATATGACACGGGTTCAGAGTTTTCTGTCAAATACTGCCAGGGAGCATAGTATCTGGCTTGTAGGTGGCACCACGGCGTTAGTAAGTGATACACCAGGTAAAGTACGTTCCGCCTGTCTGTTATTTAATGATCAGGGTGAGCAGGTTGCCCGTTATGACAAGATTCACCTGTTTGATATTGATTTTGGTGAAAAGGGTGGTGCCTACAATGAATCTTCTTTTACGGAAGCCGGTGACCAGGTGGTGGTGGTTGATACCCCTTTCGGTAAACTGGGGCTGGCCATCTGTTATGACCTGCGCTTTCCAGAACTGTTCAGGGAAATGACCTCAGAGGGCATGGAAATTCTGGCCCTGGCTTCTTCTTTTACAGCCACCACCGGTAAAGCGCACTGGGAAGTACTGAACCGGGCCAGAGCCATAGAAAACCTGTGTTTTGTGGTGTCTTCAGCTCAGGGTGGTTATCATGTCAATGGCAGGGAAACCTATGGTCATAGTATGATCATTGATCCATGGGGCGGTGTAATGGACAGTTTACCCAGAGGTTCAGGCTTTGCTATTTGTGATATAGAACCGGATAAGCTCAGGCAGATCCGTAAGAGTTTCCCGGTGCTGGAACATATCCGGCTGCCCTGTCATTTAACCTGAGGCAGTTTCCGGATTGAAATGGATAGCTGAACTGTTGGGTATGCAGATGTATATGCGCTTATCAGTCTGACTCCAGCATGACTTCTTTAAGGTATTTGAATAACTGACGGGCACTTTTAGGCGGTTTATTCTGTTCAGTCTCTTTGTGAATATTTCTTAACAACTGCCGAAGCCGGGAACGTTCCAGTTGTGGGTATTCGGCCAGTAATTCATTAATCGTCGCATCGCCTTCCTTAATCAGCCGATCCCGCAAGGTTTCAATTTGATGAAATTGCGCTGTCTGTTCACTCAACTGGTTATGGTAGCGTTCATATTGAGTCTGAATACTTTCAGTATCAGTCTGGCGCATTAATTTACCGATCAGCTGCATCTGGCGCCGGTGCGCACTATGGCTGCGAATGGTTTGTGCAAAAAGAACAGCGTCTTTAAGACGTTCTTCCAGGTCAAATTTATCCAGCTCATTGGGGGATAATTTAACCAGCTTTTCACCCAGTTTCTGCATGGCCTCAACATCGCGTTTAGCCTGGGATTTACTGATATAATGTTCATCCTCTTCTGGTGAGTCAGTATGATGTTTTGAGGACTGTTCTGGTGAAAATGAATGTCGGGAGTTATTTTTTGCCATTAGGTATCAGATAGTTGTTTTATATTAATTGTTACTAAATTTAGATAAGTGGATTTAAAAACGTATGACGCATACACATAATACCCCATCCTGTCATGTCCTGTCTCTGGATCAGCTCTATAAAAAATGTGATTTAAGTGATTTAGACTTTAATACCACTGAAGATCTTCTGGAACTGGATGAAATTATCGGCCAGCAAAGGGCACTGGACGCCATTGATTTCGGTATGGGTATGGATCATAAGGGATATAACCTGTTTATTCTGGGTTCAGAAGGTATTGGTAAAACTGCCTTAATTAAAAAATTGCTGAAAAAGCGTTATGTGCATCGTAAAAAACCCTTTGACTGGTGCTATGTCAATAATTTTGAATATCCCCAGCACCCACGTTTTTTACGCCTGCCGGTAGGCATGGCCAAGCCCCTGGCGGATGCCATGGAAAAACTGGTCAAGCTGATTTCATCATTAATTACCGCAGCATTTCAAAGTGATGAATACGCTGCCCAGGTACAGGTTATTGAGAATGAAATTAATGAACGCAGTGATAAATTGCTGCATGAGCTGATTGATAAGGCCCGTGAAGACAATGTGGCAGTGATCCGCACGCCCAGCGGTTACACACTTTCTGCTATTGTGGATGGTGAGATCAGTAACCTGGATAGCTTCAAACAGTTACCTGAAGAGACCCAGAAAGCCTTTAATGAAAAAATAGACAGATACCAGGAGCAATTACAGGATACCCTGGCAAAGTTTCCACTCTGGGAGCAGGAGGGCAAGGAAAAACTCGATGCCCTGGACAAGGATATTGTAACTCAGCTGGTTGACTCATCCATGGAAAACCTGTTTAAGGAATACGAGGCATATGAACAGGTAAAAAATTATCTTAATGAAGTCAAAGAAGACATTATTAACCATCTGGATGAATTTTATGAAGAAGAAACTCACGCCAAGGAGGGAGTAGAAAAACGCAAGCATATCAGTAAGACCGCTAACTTTCACCGTTACCTGGTGAATGTTCTGGTGGATAATTCTATGTCGGATGATATGCCGATCATTTTTGAAGACAACCCGACCTATTCCAATCTCATTGGCCGTATTGAGCACCTGGCTTACTACAACCCCCGTGAAGGTGATCAAAATACTGATAATACCCTTGGCCTGGGCAATCTGTTAACGGCCTTTACCCTGATTAAACCCGGTTCTCTGCATAAGGCCAATGATGGTTACCTGCTGCTGGATGCTGAAAAGATCCTGGTGAATCCCTATGCCTGGGACGGCCTCAAACGGGCCTTAAAATCCACCATGATCACTATTGAGCCTATGGACGAACTGCACAGCTTCTCGCGCAACCTGACGCTTGAACCGGATCCGATCCCTTTAAAAGTAAAAATTGTGCTAATTGGTGATCGGCATATTTATCATTTACTGAAACAGAATGATTCTGAATTTAATAAACTTTTTAAAGTTCATGTGGATTTTTCGGAGCAGATGCAGCGTAACCGGGAAATTACTCAAAAATACGCGCGTCTGATTGCTGATATTCAGAAACAGGAACAGGTTAAACCCATTGAGCGTAAAGCAGTGGAAAGGATTGTAGAACACAGTTCCCGCCTGGTTGATCATGGTGCCAAAGTATCACTGCATATGGGCGAACTCAGGGATCTGATCCTGGAATCGGAATATTATTATCAGCAAAGACAGGAGATGAAGGATAATAATGAGCAAGCGCATATTATCCTGGAGGATGTTAATGCTGCTATCCAGGCCCGTATCTATCGAATGGATCAGTATCGGGATGAGCTGTATGAGGAAATTATTAAGGGTACAATTCTTATTGATACCGACAATCAGAAAATCGGGCAGGTTAATGCCCTGTCCGTACTGCAGATCGGAGAGTTTGCCTTTGGCCAGCCGTCTCGGATCACTGCAACGGTCAGAATAGGTGACGGTCATATTGTGGATATTGAACGTGAGGTGGATCTGGGCGGAGATATTCACAGCAAGGGCGTTATGATACTGTCCTCCTACCTGGGGCATCATTATGCCAAAACCCGGATGCTGTCTATTGATGCCAATCTGACGTTTGAGCAATCCTATGGTGAAGTGGACGGGGACAGTGCTTCGGTGGCCGAACTCTGTGCTCTGTTATCAGCCGTTTCAGAAATTCCGGTGAAACAGTCTCTGGCCTTAACCGGTTCAGTGAATCAGTTGGGTGAGGTACAGGCCATTGGCGGTGTCAATGAAAAAATTGAGGGGTTCTTTGATATCTGCAAACAACGAGGCCTGACAGGCCGGCAGGGTGTCATTATTCCAGCCAGTAATATTGTTAACCTGATGTTAAAAGAAGATGTGATTGAAGCTGTTGCACAGGAAAAGTTTACCATCTACGGCATAGAGCACGTGGATGACGCCCTGTGTCTGTTAATGGGTATGGACGCAGGGAAACTGGATTATAACGGTCATTATCCGCAGGGCAGTATTAATCAGAAAATTCAGCAGAGTATGGAGCAGTACTCCAATATTAAGCACCAGGAACAGCATAAATACGATAAGGACGATGAAGATCAGTAAATATGTACGGGAGCGCGGGCATGCCGCCCGTGTTAATGCTCCGATGAAGCCTGGAATCAGGAAAAACTGGAAAAATCAAAATCCAGAGAGGTGGAGGGTTCCTGTAAAAAGGCCCCCTGAATAAAGTGTGCACCGGACTGCCAGATCACGGACAGGGAACCCGCTTCTTCAACAAAAGGTACAATGGTCTTAATACCCATTTCATTAGCTCTGGTACAGACGGCATTAAGATTTTCAAGGCGTTCTGCATTAGTGGAAATATCTATGACCAGTTCATTATCCAGTTTCAGGAAATCAACAATGACATGCTGCAGCAGGGTTTCTGCGTCTTCATCCTGACCATAATGTTCAAACGACAGCAGGCAGCCCAGTTGATGGATCTGCTGCGTCAGTTTTTGCATTTGACGCAGATGCTCTACTGCCTGGTTAGCCTGAAACTGGAAGATAATGGAATTGCCCTTAACCTTGAATCTTTCTAGATTATGTTTAACCCAGGCAATAAATTTTTCATCCGATAAAGATGCACTGCTGAGTTTTACCACAAAGCGATAATGATGCCCTTCCTTATTGGTTTCAGCTATCAGGCGGATAGCCTCGGCAATGATCCAGCGGTCAATATGGATAGATTGTTTTGAGGCTTCTGCCTGGGGCATGAAATCCTGGGGGGAAATAATATCACCTCTGTCATTGCGCATACGAATATACAATTCATAATTTTCGCTGTTTTCACCCATAAGACTGACAAAGGGCTGAAACATCAGGAACAGCCGTTTTTGCTTAATGGCGTTTTGTATTTCATTGGCCCAGTAACGCAGCAGTTGCTGATCATTCATTTCACTGGCATCAGGAACATATAGCTGAACCTGGTTACCACCCTGTTCTGTGGCTTTATCGCAGGCATTCTGAGCATGGTTAAGACAGTTCTGGGAACCTTTACAGCTTGAATCAATCAGGACAATACCAATACTGCAGGTGGTGATAATACTTTTATCTTTCACTTCGGCTATATGTTTATCAACGGCTAGACGAATGTCTTCAGCCAGCTGCATGATCGCCTGCTCATTATCTGTATTAACCAGGGCGGTGAAGCGTGAGGTTTCATAGCGGGCCAGGGAAATGTTTTTATCGTCAGTGAGTTTTTCCAGGAGTCCGGCAATATCTGCAATAACATGGTCACTGTTTATGACACCCAGTTTGTTTCTGATATTAGCAAAATTGTCCAGGCTGATAAGCAATAAATAAGTATTCTGGTTGTCATTAATAGCCGCTTCAACAGTATCTTCCAGCTGATCAAGGAAGTAACGGCGGTTAAACAGCCCGGTTTCCTGGCACTGGGTGTTGAGTACCTCCAGTTTTTTCTGCAGTGTCTGCTGGGCTTTTAAATCAATCTCATCATTGCGTATAATGAGCTGGATGCACTCTTCACCGGCCATACTGGCAGGTTGAAATTCCATATGCATATGAAATACAGTACCATCTTCCCTGATACCCTTTACTTTCAGGGTATTATCTTCTCCGGCTGTACTCTTATTTTTGTTACCGGGCGAAAAGCGGCGCAAAAACTCTTTTAATTTTGCACTGTCGTCAGAGGCCACCAGGTCCATAATTGGCATAGCTTCAATATCACCCCGGCTTTCATAACCAAAAATTTTAAAATAGGGATCATTGGATAGAATATGCATCCCTTCATGAACATAGGCAATAGCATCCCTGGAACTGTCGATAAGCTGTTGACAGCGTTTTTCTGAATCTTCCAGTTGATGACTTAAAACCTGTTCACAACGTAGTCCCTGTAAAGCCCTGTATTCCTTCTGTAGAGTAAGGCTGATCAGTTCCCGTGGTTCTTCCGGGATTACACTGCTGACCCCCTGTTTGAGCAGAAATACGGTTTCTTCCGGCGTTTTGTCAGCAATGACAATAACTGCTGCATCACTTTGCAGTTCTTTTAAACGTTGCAGGACGGTACCGATATCCAGATCCTTGATATTGGGTGAAAACAGGATAATATCAAAAGTTTTCCGGTCAATTTCCTTATCAAAAACTTTATGGCTGGATATAATGGCAGGATGAAGGGTCAGGCCTTCATTGCGTAATTCACTGGTTATTGCTACGGCATCATTTTCTGATTTATTGATCAGTAAAAGCTGAATCATTGTGTCCTGTTTCACAACCTGTCCTGTTTACTCAAAATGCTGTTATTATAAATCATCCCAGATGGAATCAAATTCGCTTTCTCCATCCAGTGATAGTGTATCATTTTTTTCTTCCAGTGGTGATGCGGGTGTTTTTTTGCTGGTGCCGTAAAACTCTTCAGCCGGCTGGTATTTAAAACGGGAAAAATGCGGAGTTACTTCCAGGGTGTCCAGCAATATAACTTTGGTTTTGACACTGGTAATATTGGCATTAACCAGGCGGTATTCATACAGTATGACCTGATCCCGTACCTCATAGCCCAGGCCGGTTGTTATCAGGGTTTTAGGCTGGTTTAAAACCGGAATGACCGGTAGTAAAATAGCTCTTGATTTAATACCTTCCTGCATACTGCTGTATTTAGCGGTACTTACGGCAATGGCATTGGGGGCCAGTACCTGTATACCAATCTGAACTTTGCCCGACTGATCACATTTTATCCAGCGAATAGTGCCGATAAACCAGTAACCTTCTTTTTTGTCTTCATCATTATTGATGGCAATAATTTCACCTACTTTGGCATTAACCGTACCTTGCTGATCCCATAACAGGCAATAACCTCCAATACTCTCATTGATCATATTCCAGTAATTATGGTTTTGAGAATTATTACCAATATCGGTTTTATTACCATTTAAAACCGTTTCGTCTTCACCCTTATTAAGCAAGCTCTTACTGGAAAATACTTCTCCCCAGATATCATTTACCTTAATAGTGGGTTCCACTGTTTTTGAGTGAAAACTGGCCCCGGAATCAGCTGGATCTTCTGTTAACTGGTAGCCGGTTTCTGCCTCATCGTTATTGAACCATTCAGGATCGGCATAACCATTTAAAACATAGTGGACATTATTAAGCCCGATAGCAACCTTTAGCCTGGATTTTGCAGGCCGGCGACTGTGAGCACGGTTAGGTACAATCCCCCAGGACAATGACAGCTGTTTAAGAATATTAGCATTAATTTCGGTGGTTTGGTTTTCCAGGCTATTACAATGCTCAAGTAAATGGGCGTAGTCCAGTTTGCTGGTATCCAGAGTCCAGATTTTCCTGTGGTTCTGTCCGTTATCCACGGGATTAATAAATGTCGGGTGTTTGTCTCCGGATAAGCTGATAAACAGGTTATCCCTGGTGTCATCTTCATTATATGGTTTAAAATCAGCTAACGGCGTCCATTCTTCCAGTTGCCGGAAAACAGAATAAATATGGTGTTGTGACATACGATAAGGATCAGCAACGGCCACCAGTAAAATCTGTAAATAGGCATCCTTAATAGTGGTTTCACTGACCATCAGAAGTGTTGGGTCGGTTACTTTTTTCCTGTGCAGTTTTGCTTTTACGGCCAGTAAAAAAAGTTTGTGTAAATCGGACCACAGTCCTTTATAAGGAGAGTGATAAAGCTGGTAGGCACTGATTAAAGACAGACTGTGATGACGAATAATGCGTTCTATTACCTGTGTCATCAGTTTATTTCTGCCGGAACATAGAAAAAACAGTTTACAGTTAAATAAATCTCTTAACACCAGTTTATAGCCGATGACTATCTGTTCATGTAATTTACGCACCAGGATGACAATACGCTGATGTTTTTCACTTAGTGGTAGATCCCGGCTAAGTGTCATCTTTCTGAGATTATTTGCCAGATCGGTAACCGGCTCATGAATTTTTTCCAGAAAATACAGGCGTTTTTTAAAGGAGCCGGAAATACTATTACTGTCTTTAATGGCATTGTAAATTTCTTTAGTGGAAATACGGATATTGGCCAGAGGCAGAGAATCAAACCATTGATCAACAGCGGCCGGTTTCAGATTAAAATCTGACTTACCCGGTTTTACCTGTTCAGGCAGGTGTTTAAATAATGCTTGCTGTAATTTAGGCAAGATTGCTCTCCAACAGTATCAGGCATAAAAAGGTGCTAAATTAAATATCCGATGATTTTAATCAGATTCAGATATCAGTATAGTCAAGTTTTAATAATTTGTTTATGAATGTTGTTTTTTTGCGGGAAAATGCCCGGAAAAAATAAAATCAGGGGGATTATAGCACTTTATCTTTTGTTTAAAAGGTGAAAAAATTGAATAATACTGTTAAATCAAAAAGATAACAGGATTTGTAAATGCATTCTGACAATCAGAGTATGATATTATATACAAATGTCACATAGTCAGGGCTGCAATGGCATTTTAGCGGAAGCATCCGGTATTTCCCTTACCAGGCGGGGAAGCATATAACCGGGCAGCAGCGAACGTAATTGTTCATATATGTTCAGAGCAGCCTGTTCTGAGATTTCAAAATGTGCACTTCCTTGGACTTTATCCAGCATGTGCAGGTAGTAGGGAATAATATTATGTTGAATTAATATTTCTGACAGCTCAGCCAGTGCTTCAGGAGAATCATTAACGCCTTTGAGTAATACCGACTGGTTAAATAAAAGGACATTATTGTTCAGCAATTGATGGAAAACCTGCTGATTATCAGCACCTATTTCATGGGCATGATTAATATGCAGAACCATCACAAGCTGTAACCTGGACTGTTTCAGGGTATTAAGCAGAGCAGTGGTGACACGTTCAGGTTCAACCACGGGATAACGACTATGAATACGAATGCGCTGCAGATGTTTAATGGCCTGCAGCTGTTCAAACAGGCGTTTCAGTCGGGTATCTGACAGGGATAAAGGATCGCCGCCACTGAGAATCACCTCGGTAATGCTGGTATCCTGCTTAATCAGCCTGAGATTATTATCCAGCTGGGTTTGACTATGCCCCTTATCATCATAGGGGTAGTGACGACGAAAACAGTAACGGCAGTGAATAGCACAACTGGGCGTTACCAGCAGCAGAGCCCGGCCATGGTATTTTTGCAGCAGTCCGGGCTGGGACAGGAAGCGGGCTTCTGCCAGCGGATCATTCTGGTAATCATTATGATAGTTAAGTTCTTCAGGCGCAGGAAAAACCTGCAGTAATAAAGGATCATCGGCTTTTCCCTGCTGCATTTTCTGTGCAAATGCAGCAGGCACCTTAAATCGAAAGGATTCCATGGCGCTTTCAGAAAAGGGATTTTTCTCCATATCCAGTTTCAGATATTGCAGTAACTGCAGAGGGTCAGTAAAGTTTTTTTCCGGCTGGTTTCGGGGCTCGTTTCGGAGTATCATATAGGGCGTTTTTGCTTTTCTGGCGTAAAAATACCTGTTCCAGTATCAGGTTCAGGGCGGTTATGTAAGCTCAGGGCAGTTCCGATATTAAAGCAGAGCATTTTAGCAGAATAAAGCGTCTGATAATATTCAGCTAAGCAGAAACCGGGCAGCAGCTAATCAGTATTTAAATAATATCCAGGATATACACACGGTACACAAAAGGTAAAAAGTACTTATGGCAACATACAACACCAATGAATTTCGTTCCGGTTTAAAATTAATGATTGATGGCGATCCTTATGCTATTGTTGAAAATGAAGTAGTTAAGCCGGGTAAAGGTCAGGCCTTTAACCGGATTAAGGTTAAAAACCTGAAAACCGGACGTGTTGTAGAAAGAACCTATAAATCTGGTGAATCGGTCGAAGCGGCCGATGTTATGGATACCGAACTGCAGTATTTATACAATGACGGCGAACAATGGCATTTTATGCATCCTGAAACCTTTGAGCAGATTGCTGCAGATAAAGCCGCGGTGGGCGATGCAGAAAAGTGGTTAAAAGAGCAGGATATGTGTACCATTACCTTATGGAACGGTAATCCACTGGTGGTTACTCCGCCCAATTTTGTTACCCTGACTGTCACGGATACCGATCCCGGTCTGAAAGGTGATACTTCCGGCGGCGGCGGTAAACCGGCTACCATGGAAACCGGAGCGGTAGTACAGGTGCCTTTATTTGTACAGATTGGCGAAGAACTGAAAATTGATACCCGTACCGGTAAATATGTTTCCCGTGCCAAAGACTAATATCGTTTAATTTAAAGTCTGAACTAAACTCTTGAATAACTGGCAGCCTGTCGCTTCCCCTGAGCTGATCCGGCTCAGGGCACAGAGCCTGAAAACAATCCGCCGGTTTTTTGAACAGCATAATGTACTGGAAGTCGATACTCCCGTCCTGTCCTCTGCAACCATTACCGATCCGTTTATAGAAAGTTTTCAGACCCATTATATTCCTCTGACCCGGCAGATTGAGCATACCCGCTACTATTTACACACTTCCCCTGAATTTGCCATGAAGCGCCTGCTGGCTGCCGGTTCCGGTTCCATTTATCAAATTGCCAAAGTGTTTCGGCAGGGGGAATTAAGCCCAAGGCACAATCCGGAATTTACCCTGCTGGAATGGTACCGTGAAGGCTGGGATCATCATCAGTTAATGACGGAAATTGATCAGCTGCTGACCCTGTTAATTGCAGAGCATCTGCCCCTGGCTGAAAGCCGTTTTATTTCCTATCAGCAGGCCTTTGAAAAGCATCTGCATATCAATCCCCATACGGCGGATATCAATGAGCTTATGGCCTGTGCCCGGGCACAGCAACTGGACAATGTACTGGATAAAACCGATTCGAAAGATCGCTATCTGGAATTATTGTTCAGCCATTGTATTGAACCCTTTCTTGGTAAACCAGAGCAGGATAAATCTGAGCAGACAGGAAAAGCTCAGCTGTGTTTTTTATATCACTATCCGGCCACTCAGGCTTCACTGGCCAGAATAACAGAAACAAACGGAGTGTCTGTCGCAGAGCGTTTTGAAATTTTTATTAACGGCATGGAGCTGGGTAATGGTTTTTATGAGTTAAATAATACTCAGGAACAGCGTGAGCGGTTTGTCCATGATAATGAACAGCGCAAACACAATGGCCAGCAGACAGTGCCACTGGATGAGCATTTTCTGGCGGCACTGGAGACTTTACCTGATTGTGCCGGAGTGGCCATTGGCATCGAACGTCTGTTAATGGTGATGAGCGGTTCCAGGCATATTAATAATGTGCTTAATTTCCCCTTTGAGCGAGCCTGATAATGACTATAAAAAATCGCTATGGACTGGTATTTAATCCCCAGCACCTGTATTTTTCACAGGCTGATGCAGAACAGCTTATAGCCGGTCTGCAAAAAGCTGGTTTTATTGGTGAAGCCTTTAGCATAGATAATTATCAGGCTAATCTGGTGGGTGAAAACTTTCTGAAAATGGTTACTTTTCTGGGTTGTTCTCCCCAGATCGAGCTGACGCCGCCGGATCGGGAAAACTGGCATAATTTCTGTCATATCCAGATTCAGTATTTTCCACAGCCGGTTTATTACAGGGGGATGAACCGAAAGTGCTGTGCCTGTTCCCAATGTGGTGCCAGGATTACAGATAAACTGCCGGATCTGAGTCAGTGGCAGGCGGAGCAGCAGATAATCCAGTGCCAAAAATGTCAGGAAAAACAGCCGGTCGAGCAGTTAAACTGGCGCCATGGAGCAGGTTTTGGACAGTTTTTTATCAGTGTACACAATATCTATCCTAACGAAGCCGTGCCTTCAGATCAGTTACTGAAACTGCTCAACTCGTTTTATCAGGGCTGGAATTATTTTTATTATGAGACATAAGTTTTAGTATTTATTCAGTGTATCGGATCGTAAATGGCAGCAGGTACTGTATTTCCGGGGACGCTCAAGTACATCCATGTATCGGTTTAGAACTGTTCAAAATTTGATTTTGTAAAAAGTTCTTATCCTGGTGATTGTGAAAACATCCATGTTTTCAAAACCCCGTAAACACAGTACCTGCTGCCATGCACTCTATGTCATACTAATTTATGCTGCATAGTTACGTTTTATATCGCCTAATACATCACCTATTTTAACGGGTACATCGGGCTGCATGGCCGGCGACCATTCAATATTATTATCCGCAAATAACAGCACTACTGTAGAACCCATATTAAAACGCCCCATTTCCTGAGCCTTTTCCAGAGCAGTATCTCCCGGGTAGTCCCAGTACTTAACCTTTTTGCGTCTGGGTGGAGTGACTTCGCCGTGCCAGACGGTTTCAATACTGCCCACAAAAATTGCTCCCACTTCTATCAGAGCCATGGGGCCGGCTGGCGTATCAAAGATATTAATAACCCGTTCATTTCGGGCAAACAGCCGGGGAATGGCTTTAACAGAGGCTTTATTAACTCCGAATAACTGTCCTGGAACCTGTATCATCTTTTTTAAAGTGCCTTGAACCGGCATATGGATACGGTGATAATCTCTTGGAGAGAGGTAAATGGTTGCAAATTTGCCGTTTTTAAAGGTTTCTGTCAGCGCCTGATCACCGGCCAGCAGATCGGCAAGACTGAAATAATGACCCTTTGCCTGAATGAGGCGGTCGCCCTCAATATCGCCCAGTTCGCTGACTGCACCATCAACAGGGCAGCATAACTGTTGCTCAGAGCTTTGATCGGGACGTACCGAAGGTTTCAGAGCACGGGTAAAAAAATCATTAAAATGGCGGTAATCTTCCGGATGTTCCCGTTCGGCTTCACTCATATTGACATTAAAGGCTTTAATAAAGCGGGCTATCTGAAAATTTTTAAAGCCAGTGGCTTCAATACGCATAAAACGATGCATCAGTGCCGATAAAAAATGCTGGGGCAGCAGAAACAGCGGCCAGGTTTTTAAATAATCCATTAAAGTCGCAGATTCTTTATTGTTAATATGAACTTGAGGCAATTGGCTACTCCGGGGCATGAAATTTTTTAATAATTAAGGTATGATCCCGTGTTTTTCCACTGGGATAAACCACAATAACTGCATAGTTTTCGTGATGATTTTTCGTGGTTTGCGTATAAAACACAGTATTTTAACTCAATTTTAAAAGGAATCCTCCTTATGTTTACAAAAGATATGACAATTGCCGGCTATGATGACGAACTCTGGGAAGCGATGCAGAACGAGGAGAAGCGTCAGGAAGAGCATATTGAGTTAATTGCTTCTGAAAACTACACCAGCCCCAGGGTAATGGAAGCCCAGGGTTCGGTACTGACCAACAAATATGCTGAAGGTTATCCTTCCAAACGCTATTACGGCGGCTGTGAAAACGTTGATGTGGCTGAACAGCTGGCTATTGACCGTGCTAAGGAATTATTTGGGGCTGATTATGCCAATGTTCAACCCCACTCTGGTTCCCAGGCTAATGCGGCTGTTTATTTTGCCCTGTTAAATGCCGGTGATACGGTGATGGGTATGAGCCTGGCTCATGGCGGTCACCTGACCCACGGCTCTAAAGTCAGTTTTTCCGGTAAATTATTTAATGCGGTTCAGTACGGTCTTAATGAAGCTACCGGTGAAGTGGATTATGACGAAGTTGAACGCCTGGCCAGAGAACACAAACCTAAAATGATTATTGCCGGCTTCAGTGCCTATTCCCGTATTATGGACTGGCAGCGTTTTCGTGATATTGCTGATGAAGTGGGTGCCTATTTAATGGTGGACATGGCGCATGTGGCCGGTCTGGTCGCTGCAGGGGTTTATCCAAGTCCGGTGCAGATTGCTGATGTGACTACCTCAACTACCCATAAGACTTTACGCGGCCCACGCGGCGGTATTATTCTGGCCAGATCCAATCCTGAAATTGAAAAGAAACTCAATTCCATGATTTTTCCCGGTACCCAGGGCGGACCGTTAATGCATGTGATTGCGGGCAAGGCGGTGGCTTTTAAAGAAGCTATGGAAGATGAGTATGTCGAATATCAGAAACAGGTCGTGGAAAATGCCCGTGCTATGGCAACGGTCTTTCTGGAACGCGGTTATGATGTGGTGTCCGGCGGTACTGATAATCACCTGTTTCTGGTCAGCCTGATTTCCCGTCAGCTGACCGGTAAAGCCGCTGATGCGGCACTGGGTTTTGCTAATATTACGGTGAATAAAAACTCTGTACCTAATGATCCTCAATCACCTTTTGTCACCAGCGGCCTGCGTATCGGTTCACCGGCTATTTCTACCCGCGGTTTTAAGGAGCAGGAAAGTTCGGAACTGGCGGGCTGGATCTGCGATATTCTGGATGAGCTGTGTAATATGGATGAAGCGGATCGGACGGATGAGAATATGGAAAAGCTGGAGGTGGTGCAGCGGGTTAAGCAGCAGGTACTGGATTTGTGTAAGCGTTTTCCTGTTTATGCTTAGGTCATGAATGTAGTCCGTATCAGCGGGCCGTTATGCCTTGCTGAAGATGCCGTAAACCCATCCATGGGGGCTTTTCAGAAACATCCCTGTTTCTGAAACTTCAGCAAGGCATAACGGCCCGCTGATACTCCGAGGTTGTGGTCTGGGGATAAACAGTAAAACGTAGTGTTTTATAAGAGTTATGTGAGAGAGAATAAGAGAATATGCGCTGTCCATTTTGTCATGCTCCGGAAACCAAAGTTATAGACTCCCGTCTGGCTAATGAAGGCGATTCTGTGCGGCGTCGGCGGGAGTGTCTGACCTGTAGTGAGCGGTTTACTACTTTTGAGACCGCAGAGCTGGTGATGCCGCGGATTGTTAAAAGTGATGGTTCACGGGTGCCTTTTGATGATCAGAAGTTACTGCAGGGTATGTTGAAGGCGCTGGAGAAGCGGCCGGTGTCTCTGGAAATCATAGAGCAGGCAGTAAATCATATTAAAAACAATTTACGGGCAACCGGCGACCGTGAGGTGCCGGCCAGTCGTGTGGGTGAGTGGGTGATGGATGAGCTCAAGCAGCTGGATCAGGTGGCTTATGTGCGTTTTGCTTCAGTGTACCGCAGTTTTCAGGATCTGGATGAGTTTCGTAAGGAAATTGAAAAGCTGGAAGCCCCGCACGCTGAGCAGGAAACGGATTAGAATTGTATGCCGGCCGGTGATGAATTTCTTATGGCTCAGGCCATTGCGCTGGCAAAAAAAGGCTGGTACACCACGCATCCTAATCCCAGAGTCGGCTGTGTGCTGGTTCGGGATGAACAGGTCATTGCTCGGGGCTGGCATCAGTTTGCCGGTCAGGGACATGCTGAAGTCAATGCTCTGGCGGATTTAGAACGTAATAAGCAGTCTGCCAAAGGTGCAACAGCTTATGTGACTCTGGAGCCGTGCAGTCATTTTGGCCGTACTCCGCCGTGCAGTAATGCCCTGATTGAAGCCGGGATTGCGCGGGTGGTGGTGGCTATGGCCGATCCCAATCCTCTGGTGGCGGGTAAGGGTATTAAACGTTTACAGGAACACGGCCTTGAGGTCAGGGTTGGGGTTCTGGAGGCGGAAGCACGAGCTTTAAACCCGGGGTTTATTCAGCGTATGGAAACGGGTAAGCCTCTGCTGCGCTGTAAAATGGCCATGAGTCTGGACGGGCGTACTGCTATGGCCAGTGGTGAGAGTCAGTGGATCACCTCCACGCAGGCCCGTGCGGATGTGCAGAGGCTGCGGGCAGAAAGCTCGGCCGTGTTAACAGGCCTTGGTACTGTGCTGGCGGATAACCCGTCAATGAATGTGCGTGATAAACGCTTTGCCGATATGGATTCAGAACGCCTGCGTCAGCCCGACCGGGTGATTATGGACAGTCAGCTAAAGATATTGCCGGAAGCTAAAATTCTGCACCAGGAAGGGCTGAGTGTGATCTGCACAGCAAAAGCATCACGCCGGCAGACACAGAAGATACCGGCACTGGAACAACAGGGTGTGCTAATAGAATACCTTGAAACAGAGATTATAGCCGGTCGAGAGGTGTTATCGGCCAGTAGTTTAATGGCGGTACTGGCGCAGCATCAGTACAATGAAGTGCTGCTGGAAGCCGGTGCAACTCTGGGCGGTTCTCTGTTACAGGCCGGTGTTGTAGATGAACTGGTGATTTATATGGCGCCGCATTTAATGGGCAGTGAGGCTCGGGGCTTATTTAATATCCCTGGACTGGATAAGATGGCAGACAGGATTGAGCTGGATATTAAAGATATCCGGGCTGTGGGCAGCGATTTTCGCATCACGGCCAAGGTTTTATCCCCTCATACTGACTCTCCGGTATAGGGAGAGCAGAGAGAAAAACAATGGATAAACAGGCAGGAATGTAATAAATGTTTACCGGAATTATTCAGGCCATTGGTCAGGTGGCGGCCATTGAACCTAAGGGTATCGACAGCCGCTTTTATATTAAAACCGGTGCTCTGGATCTCTCTGATGTGGCCATTGGTGACAGTATTGCCACTAACGGGGTCTGTCTGACGGCGATTGAACTGCCCGGTGACGGTTTCTGGGCCGATGTTTCGGCTGAAACCTTATCAAAAACCGGTTTCAGACATATAAAGACAGGTAGCCGGGTCAATCTGGAAAAAGCCCTGCTGCCGACGACGCATCTGGGCGGACATATAGTCAGCGGCCATGTGGACGGTGTAGGTAAGATTGTGGAACGCAGCACTGCCGGACGTTCCATACATTTTCGAATCAAGGCTCCGGATGAGCTGGCTCGCTATATTGCCGCTAAAGGCTCTGTCTGTGTCAACGGTATCAGTCTGACGGTTAATGCGGTCAACGGCGCAGTTTTTGAGCTGAATATTGTACCGCATACCCTGTCAGAAACCACGCTGGCCGATGCTCAGGCCGGGACGGAAGTGAATCTGGAAGTGGATATTATTGCCCGTTATCTGGAGCGTCTGTTACTGGGCGACAGAGCAGCCGAGGCAGCACCGGAACAGGCGGTGACCATGGCTTTACTGGCAGAAAATGGTTTTTTAAACCGGTAACTAGATAAATATAAGATTAACATAGCTATTCAGTGTTATTTGAGTACAGCAATCTGTCATGGACAGACCACTGAATGGTTACAGCTATTAACAGCAGGTAAACAGTAAATAACTTTATGGCTAATTTTAATTCAATAGAAGAAATACTGGATGATATCCGTCAGGGCAGGATGGTCATTATTGTGGATGACGAGGATCGTGAGAACGAGGGCGATCTCCTGATGGCGGCCAGTAAGGTTACGCCTGAAGATATTAACTTTATGGCCACCAATGGTCGCGGGCTGATTTGTCTGACCCTGACCCAGCAGCGCTGTAAGCAATTGCAGATCCCCTTAATGGTGGATCGCAATAGTGCAGAATACGGCACTAATTTTACGGTGTCCATTGAGGCCGCTGAAGGGGTGACTACCGGAATTTCTGCCGGTGACCGTGCGGTGACTATTCAGGCTGCAGTGGCGCCTGATGCTAAACCTTCGGATATCGTGCAGCCCGGCCATATCTTTCCTTTAGAAGCCCAGCCCGGCGGTGTGCTGACCCGTGCCGGTCATACCGAGGCGGGCTGTGATCTGGCGCGTATGGCGGGTCTGGAACCGGCGGCAGTCATTGTAGAGATCCTCAATGAAGACGGTACCATGGCACGTCGGCCTGATCTGGAAAAGTTTGCAGAAAAGTTTGATCTGAAAATCGGCACCATTGCGGATCTGATTGAATATCGTTTGAAAAATGAACCTTCGGTAGAAAAGGTCAGTGAATGTCAGCTGCCTACCAGTGCCGGTGAATTTCGTCTGGAAGCTTATCACGACGGTATTTCAGGACAGGTACATCTGGCCATGATCAAGGGCAGCATTTCTCCTGATGAGCCGGTTCTGGTGCGGGTACACATGGAAAATTCTTTATGCGATATGCTTGATGCCCAGATGGATGACTGCGGCTGGCCACTGAATGATGTCATGCAGCGTATTGAGAATGAAGGCGCGGGTGTGATTGTGATTTTACGCAGCCATGAAACCAGTAATGAGCTGGTACACCGGATTGATCACTACCAGAAGTTACAGCAGGGTGAGGCTTCGTTTCATCCGGGTAATCCTCAGGATTTAAGAACTTATGGTATTGGGGCGCAGATTTTAAAATCCATTGGGGTTCGGCGGATGAAGGTGATGTCGGCGCCTAAGAAGATTCATGGCTTGTCGGGCTTTGGGCTGGAAGTGGTAGAATATTATACGGGTGATTAGGTTTTTGTTTGGTTAGATTGTGCTTATGAAACCGTAGATTGTGCCTATGAAACCGTACCCGCTGCCCGGTAAGGCTTTTCAAAGACGTCGTGAATCCATCCATGGAGACTTTTCGGCAGCGTCCATGCTGCCGAAACTTTGAAAAGCCTTACCGGACAACGGGTACTCTGTATGGAGTTTAATTCTGTATTTAGGTTTTATGAAACAGGCGTATAAATTCTAAAAATAAAATTGAGAATAAATCGAGAACAAAATGAGTATAAAAACATTTGAAGGTGAAATGGTTGTTGACGGTGCCAGGTTTGGTATCGTGGTGAGTCGTTTTAATAGTTTTGTGGTTGAATCGCTGTTGAGCGGGTCGATTGATGCTATTTTGCGTCATGGCGGTAAGGAAGAGGATATTGAGATTGTGCGGGTGCCCGGAGCGGTGGAAATTCCGCTGGCGGCTAAGCGTATGGCGGCGTCAAAGAAATACGATGCTATTATAGCCCTGGGGGCTGTTATTCGCGGTGGTACACCGCATTTTGACTTTGTGGCGAATGAAAATTCCAAGGGACTGGCGCAGGTTTCTATGGAATATGATATTCCGGTTGCCTTTGGGGTGCTGACTGTGGATACTATTGAACAGGCTATTGAACGTTCTGGTACCAAAGCTGGCAATAAAGGTGTGGAAGCCACTCTGTCCGCTATTGAAATGGTTAATCTGTTTAAAAACTTTACCTGAAGCGTTTGATTAACGCTTCACCAACAGGAAATACTTTTGAAAAATCGCTCTAAATCCAGACAGTTTGCCGTACAGGCCTTGTATTCCTGGTTATTGACTCAGCAGAATGTGTCCGATATTGAAGTTCACTTTGTTAGTGAACATGATATGGAGGATGCAGATATGGATTATTTTCATGAAATTCTGCATTTTGTGACGGCACATAAAATGGCGCTGGTGGATCATATGGAAACTCACCTGGCCCGTCCTTTTGCTGAAGTCGATCCGGTGGAACAGGCCATTTTGCTGATTGGTACTTATGAGCTTGAAGAGCGTCGGGATGTGCCTTACCGGGTAGTAATTAATGAATCCGTTGAAAGTGCTAAGATATTTGGTGCGGAAGACGGACATAAATTTATTAATGGTATTCTGGATAAGGTGGCGGCTAAGCTGCGGACTGCAGAAGTGAATGCACCACGAACCAGAAAGCCCAGAAAAAAATAACGGGTAAGCTTTCAAATTATGAGACATAAATGCCCGGTTCTGAATTTAATATAATCCAGACATTTTTTACTGATCCAGCCCGATCTTTATCTGATCGGCAAGGCCGTTCAGATATTGCCCTGGGTATTGGTGATGACTGTGCTATTATAAATTCCCCGGACAATCAACAGTTAGTGGTTTCTATTGATACCTTAATCAGCGGTATCCATTTTCCTGAACAAACCTCACCCCAGGCCATTGCTTATAAATCGCTGGCTGTAAATCTCAGTGATCTGGCGGCCATGGGGGCAGAACCGGCCTGGTTTACTCTGGCCTTAACCTTGCCGGAAGCAGACGAGAGCTGGCTAGCGTCTTTTTCCAGCGCTTTGTTTAAGCTGGCTGAAGAATTTAATATTTCCTTAATCGGCGGAGATACTACCCGGGGTAAGCTGGCTATTACTATCCAGGTGGCCGGTTATGTTCCATCCGGCAGGGCTCTGTTGCGTTCTGGTGCCCGTGCAGGGGACATTATTGCCCTTACCGGTCCGCTTGGAGCCGCCAGTATCGGGCTGGATATTGTTCTGGGGAAAAACCATAAAACTTACCAATGTTTATCAGAGAAACAGCAGCAGACAGCCCTGCTTGCTTTAAATTTCCCTTCACCTAAAATTAAGGAGGGTCTGCTGCTCAGAGATTATGCTCATGCGGTACTGGATCTGTCTGACGGACTGTTTTCCGATCTGGGGCATATTCTAAAGGCCGGTGCCGTGGGGGCTGATGTGTTTCTGGAACAATTGCCGTTGGCTGAATCGCTGCAGTGCCTGGAAACGGAACAGGCCTGGGAAAGAGCACTTGCCGGGGGCGATGATTATCAATTGTGTTTTACAGTGGAACCTGAGAAATGGCAGCAGTTACAGGCTATTGCCCCCCAGTTCGTAGCAATTGGGGTAATAACTGATAGTCATGAACTGCGGCTTTTGAACAGCTCTGGTAAGTTATTCCATCCCCGAAACGGAGGTTATAATCACTTTGAATAAGGACGAAATACGATCCAGGCATCAGGTCTGGTCAAACCCCTGGCATTTTCTGGCCTTTGGTTTTGGTTCCGGTCTGGCCCGGTTTGCACCAGGTACTTTCGGCACTCTGGCCGCCATTCCTCTGTATTTATTAATGGTACAGTTGCCCTGGATGGTTTATGCGCTGATCACCCTGGCGGCGTTCTGGATCGGGATCACTATTTGCCAGAAAACCTCGGATGATTTACAGGTACATGATTTTTCCGGAATTGTCTGGGATGAATTTGTCGGTTTCTGGATCACCATGTTTTTAATCCCGCTGCAATGGCAGTGGCTGGTGCTGGGGTTTGTGCTGTTTCGTTTTTTTGATATTGTTAAACCCTGGCCCATCTACTGGCTGGATCAGAAAATTGAGGGTGGGTTTGGCATTATGATTGATGATGTCCTGGCCGGAGTTTATGCCTGGATTGTGCTGTATATTATTGTAAGTTTATGATTATTTTAAAATCAGTCCCTAAAACAAAACCTGTTTTCCTGATACTTTTATGGTGTCTGTTATTTTTACTGTCTCTGGCTTCACCTGCTTTGGCAGAACAGAAAGCAGCACAGAAAATAAAAGTTATGGCATTGTTTACGGATAAAGCCATGATATCCGTTGACGGCAGCCAGAAACTTATCAGTAAAGGTCAGACTTTTAACGGGATTAAACTGATCAGCGCTGACAGTGATTTTGCCCTGCTGGAAGTACAGGGGGCACGGGTCAGGTATCCCCTGGGTTCTGAAATTAATACCATGTTTAAAAAACAGGATCCCGGAAAAACTCTGGTTATCTGGAAAGGTCAGGATAATATGTTTCACTGCCAGGGTAAAATTAATAATGCGTCGGTTCATTTTCTTATTGATACCGGGGCAACCAGTATTGCCTTAAATTCCGGAACCGCCAGACAGGCCGGTATAAATTATAAAAAGGGTGCCCAGAAATTGGTTCAGACGGCATCGGGTCTGGTTAAGGCCTGGCAGGTCAGTCTGAATAAAGTAACCATTGGCCATATTCATCTGTACAATGTGAACGCCATGGTTCTGGAGGGCGGTTTTCCTACCTATGTGTTACTGGGCCAGTCATTTTTAAGTCGAATTCATATGATCCGCGACGGAGATAAAATGAATTTAAGAAAAAAATTTTAAGCCATTGCGTGAACAGGTAGTTAAACAAAAACGGCTTTGCAGTTGAATTTATGAGGATATTTTCTATACTTAAAGCGTCATAATAGTTTATTTTTCTGTGGGAAATTTTCCGAATTATTCAAAATACGGTACCAATACAATAAATATAAAACATGCCTAGTATCGTATTGATCTTTCACTCCTTTTTATCTGTCTATAGTTCACTTCGAAATAGTTCACTTCGCAAAATCGGCTATAGTAGTCTGATACTTGTTTTATTCAGTTCCGCCCATGTCTGGGCGGGAGAAAACCTGCAGGCCAAAGAATACCTGGTTAAATCTGCCTTTTTATATAATTTTGCCCGGCTTTCTCAATGGCCGGAGGGTACCTTTAAATCACCCACCGATCCCTTTAAACTTTGTCTTATGGGGGATGATTCTTTTGGGCTGGCCTTAAACAGCATTAAAAATAAAAAAATCAATGGTCATCCATTATTAATTCTACGTCGGGTCTCTCTGGAAGATGCCGCTGAATGTCAGCTGGTATTTGTCGGCCGCTCTGAAGAAAAAAAACTGCAGCATATACTGTCTTACCTGCATGCTTATCCGGTTCTGACGGTGAGTGAACTGCCGGATTTTGCACATAAAAACGGTCATATCCGTCTGTTTCTAAATGATGAATATACCCTGAGCCTGGAAATTAACCTGCAGGCTGTCCGTAATGCAGGTTTAAGAATCAGTTCAAGGATCCTTACCCTGGCTACTATCGTTGAGACGGATAAAGATGTGGACAAGGCAAAGGAGGGCAGTAATGACTAAGCAGCCTGGAAAACGGTTTTCATTTGCCTCCTTATCCATTCAGAAAAAACTGCTGCTGATCATCCTGAGTATCAGCAGTATTATGCTGTTATCCAGTATGGCGGTTTTTATGAGCAGTGAACTGGACAGCCTGAGAAGCAAAATGAAGGAAGATCTGAGTACTCTGGCTGATCTGGTGGGTAAAAGCAGTTCCGGAGCCATTCTGTTTTATGATGCCCGTACCGCCAGGGAAAATCTGACTGCATTACAGGCCAAACCGCATATTATCAGTGCCCATTTGCTGGAAGCTAACGGAAATATTCTGGCTACGTACCACCGGGATCAGCAGGACAATGAAAATGATTTTCAAAAACAGTCTATGCTGGATTTATTAGGTGACCGCTCACAGGCGTATCTGGAAAAAAACAGCCAGCTGCATATTATCCAGCGGATTATTCTTGACAGTGATGATAGTTTGCTGGGTTATATTCATATTGAAACGGATTGGGATGCCTACTGGCAGCGGGTAAAAGAATATCTTTATACTATTATCCTGATGATTCTGATTTCCCTGCTGTTCACCCTGCTTATTGCCTATCGTGCGCAGAAGATTTTTACCGATCCGATTGTGCAGCTGCTTAATTCCATGCACCATGTATCAAGGGAGCAGGACTATAGTTATCGTCTTAAAAGTCACTATGATGATGAAGTAGGAGAATTAATTGACGGTTTTAATGAAATGCTGGAAAAGCTGGAATACCAGGACCAGTTAACCCGTAATTATCAGAAAGAACTGGAAAAAAGGGTGGAGGAACGTACCAGGCAACTGCAGATAGCCAGAGACCGTGCCCTGGCAGCCAACCGGACCAAGAGTATTTTTCTGGCCAATATGTCACATGAAATTCGCACGCCCATGAATGCCATTTTGGGTTATTCACAATTATTACAGCAATCCAGTCTGGATAAGGATCAGAGTCGTCAGATCAGTATTATTAATAAAAGCGGCAATCACCTGCTGTCATTAATTGATGATATTCTCGAACTGTCAAAAATTGAAGCCGGTTCCCTGGACATGGTCAAAACGGATTTTGATCTGCAGGAGCTGCTGCATAGTGTTGAGAATATGTTCAAAATACGCTGTAGTCAGAAACAGCTGGACTGGGAGATGGACTGTTTTACCGATAAGCCTGTGCTGGTGAACGGTGATCAGGGTAAACTTCGCCAGGTGTTAATTAACCTGATTTCCAATGCTATTAAGTTTACTGATCAGGGGAAAATTTATTTTAGCATAGAACAAACCGCTGATAACCACTATCACTTCAGTATCGAAGATACCGGGCCGGGAATTGATGAACACGCTAAAGAGCAGATTTTTGAAGTATTCCAGCAGGGTAAGCAGGGTGAGCTTAAAGGCGGAACCGGCCTGGGACTGAGCATATCCAGGCAATATATAGATTTATTCGGCGGCCAGTTAAACGTAGAGATGGATCGGGAACAGGGTGCCTGTTTTTATTTTGAAATTGAGTTATCCCCAGCCAGTGACCAGTTTATTGCTGTAGAACCCCTCTGCCTTAACAATCAGTACTCACTAAAAACCACTAAAAAGCTGACAGCACTGGTGGTGGATGATGTCAAGGATAATACTGAGTTGCTGGGGACACTTCTGGAGGGGATTGGTTTTAATGTGGTTTCGGCCGGCAATGGTAAAGAAGCCCTGCAGAAAATAGCACAGCAGTTGCCGGATATTGTGTTTATGGATATTCGTATGCCGGTTATGGATGGTGTGCAAACCATTAAACACATTCGTCGGCAGTTTTCTTCTGCACAGCTGAAATGTGTGGCGGTGTCAGCCTCTACCCTGCAGCACAAATCGGAGCATTATATGGCTATGGGCTATGATCTGTTTATCTCCAAGCCCTTCCATTTTGAGAGTATATTCTTTGCTATTAAGGAGCTCATGGGGGATGTACTGGAAGAAAAAAACAGATCCG
>JALUZF010000141.1 GCA_027012135.1 Gammaproteobacteria bacterium | reverse complement strand
GATTTCAACTAACCTTAAAAAAACTAATATATTTTTTTAAGCATTATCTTTAAATAAATGGATTTTTATCTCGAAATGGTGAGTTTCAATTTTTTGAATATGACAGCTTTACGGACACAGGAGACAAATTAGGAATTTTATAAAAATGTCCCTTATATGCTGGTGCTGGTCATTCATTTTCTTCAAGCAAACATCAAACCAGGCTTGATTTAAACCTGAGTCATCAGTTTTCTAATAAAGCTGCAAATTGAAAGGAAATCTGATGTTTTAACGGTAAGTTTACTCTATCATCAATGTTGCGCATTCGTATAGACTCAAGGTTGAATCTGCGATAAGATTCTTACATTATTCTTACTTTTAGGTGTTAGTATGTCGACAAACATCACTAAATTATCAAGCAAAGGTCAGGTAATCATTCCTAAGCCTCTTAGAAGTGCTCACCATTGGGAAACGGGGCAAGAGCTTGTTGTTGTGGATCTTGGCGATGGTGTATTGCTTAAGCCTAAAACCCCATTTGATGAAACTGACATTGCTGAGGTTGCCTCTTGTTTAAAGTATAAAGGCAAAGCAAAAACAATTGATGATATGGCTGATGCCATTAAACAAGGAATTAAGGACAAGTATTAATGGTTGCTGTGGATACAAATATCATCATTCGTTTTCTTACTCATGATGACCCCAGACAATACAAAAAAGCTTTTTCAATTTTTAATACTCAGGATGTCTTTATTTCAGACACTGTCATTCTGGAAACTGAATGGGTTTTGAGATACGCCTATGAATTTTCTACCGAGGATATTTGCAATGCTCTGGTTAAGTTATTTGGATTAAGTCATGTCCATTTATCTAACCCTACATTTACAGCACAGGCTATTGAATGGCATAGACAGGGACTGGATTTTTCTGATGCCCTTCATTTAACACAATGCCAGCAATACGACAGGCTCTATACATTTGATAAGAAATTTTCTTCTAAAGCAAAGAACTTAACCCACTGCTCCGTTGAATTGCCCTGAAAAAGCTGATGGTTGAATTTACAGTGTGATCCTGTCCTGCCAATATAATCAGACAATGTACTATTTTTCTTGATTAATGTACAAAAAATAGTTACGCTCTGTTAAGGGACTCATGTATTTTTGCAATAAGTCTATGTTGAGTGTTCGTTTGCGTATAATTCGTTGTATATGGAGGTAGCAAAATGTCGGCAGAAATCAGTTATTTATTACCCAAGAATAAACGTCCGGTATGGACTTCAGAGCTGGAAGTGCTGGACGGAGACAATGACTCCGAGCCCATGACAGAGATACCCCTGTCTGGTTTTATTACTGCCGGACAGCCTATTGAACGGGTAGAACAAAATGAAACGATTTCTGTGCCTCAAAGCATGGTCAGTCGCAATACTTATGCATTAAAAGTTCGCGGTCACTCCATGATTGATGATAATATACAGGACGGAGATGTGGTTATTATTGAAAAAACTGAACATGCCGGTAACGGCCAGTCGGTAGTTTGTCTAATCAATAATGAACAGGTGACCCTGAAGAAGTTTTATATTGAAAAGCAGGGGATCCGTCTGCAGCCGGCCAATCCGGATATGGCGCCCATATTTTTAAAAAATGAAGAAGTGCAGATTTTAGGGGTGGTTTCCGGTGTGGTCAGAAACTATTGCTGAATACTGTTAACTGCAATCTGTTAAGAGAACCCGTTAAAGAGATTCTGTGTCTGATAGAACATTTAAAGTACTGACGTATAACATCCATAAAGGTTTCAGTGTTGCCAACCGTCGTTTTACCCTGTTTGGTATACGTGAAGCACTGGAAGAGATTGATCCCGATGTTATTTTTCTGCAGGAACTTCAGGGTGAGCATTATAAAAACAGCAGCCGTATCGAGTCCTGGCCCCTGAAACCCCAGGGGGAGTTTCTGGCCGAAAACCGCTGGCCTTTTTCTCTGTACGCTAAAAATGCTATCTACAAAAAAGGCCATCATGGTAATGGCATTCTGTGTAAGTTCCCAATTATCAGCTGGCATAATCAGAATCTGTCCAAAGCCAAATTTGCCAGCCGCAGTTTTTTACACGCTAAAATACTCCTGCCTTCTAAAATTACCTTAAACCTGGTTTGTGTTCATCTTGGCCTGTTTGAAGCCGAACGGGAAATGCAGCTGGTACAGATTGGCAAAACAATAGAACAGAACATACCACATGATGAACCCTTAATTATGGCCGGAGATTTTAATGACTGGCGTAAACGGGCCATTGAGCATATGAAAATTGATCTGGGCCTGGAAGAGGCCTTTCTGCATTATGAAGGCCAGCATGCCAGAACCTTTCCGGTATGGCATCCAACCCTGCAAGTGGATCGGATTTATTTTCGAGGGGTGGAGTTGCAGGAGGCCCTGTCTTTTTCCAATAAACGCTGGCGTAAACTGTCTGATCATCTGCCTATTGGCGCAGTATTTCGCTGCCCATAAACTAAACACTCAGAACGTGGTTATAGCCAACTCAGTTGGCTATAACCTGATCCAGATAATCCTCAACATTAATTCCGTAAGCACCGTTGGCAAGAGATTTTTTAATGACATAAGTGGTGTTGGTAAAGGTGATATCACCTTTTTTTAGATCAATAACACGGCCGTTTTTGGGCAGCTTGTCTGAACCCAGTATCAGTAAAATTCTGGGCTTAATGCCGTCTTCATTATTGGTCTCAATAATAATGCCAATTTCCCCGGTGTTCATTTCCACCAGGCTGCCGGGGGCGTAGATACCGATAAAGTGGATAAAATGCCCCAGAATAGTTTTATCAAACAGGGTGTTTTTGCACTGGTAAATATGCCGACAGGCATCCAGAGTGGTGATCCCCTTGCTATAAGGTTTATCTGAAATCATGGAGTCATAGGCATCAATAATGCCGATAATTTTGGCATAGTAAGGGATCCTTTCTCCGGTAATACCCCGGGGATAACCGGAACCATCCAGACGTTCATGGTGACAATAGGCGACATCCACGGCACCGGGATAGACACCGGCTTTTGATATTAGCAGTTTTTTACCGTAAACCGGGTGTTCCTGCATGATTTTAATTTCATCGGGTGTCAGATTGCTCTGTTTGGTTAGAATTTCTTTCGGGATCCGAACCTTACCCACATCATGTAATAAACCGCAGGTGCCAATATTCTGCAGTTCCAGCTCTCTAAAACCCAGTTCTCTGCCCAGAGCAATAGCATAAATACAGACTCTTAAGGAGTGTTCTGCGGTGTAATTGTCTTTATGACGGATCTGGGTCAGCCAGACCAGGGCTGAATCATTTCTCAGGATACTGTCAACACATTCATCAACAATTTCGTTGACTTTGTCTATATCCAGTTCACCGCTTAAGCGGATGGTATCCAGAATAGCACCCATTTGTGAACAGGCATCTTTATAGGCCGAGCGGATATTGTTCAGTTCCTCATTAATAGGGATTTTATTAATGTAGCTGATGCGTTCCGGTACGGTTTTTCTGTTACTTGCCTGTCTGTCCTGGCCGGACTGCCATGTCTGTTTGGCGGCACGCACATAAACATAATCACACAGTGCCTGCAGGGCGTGCAGTTCATCAAGGCTATTGATCTGAAAGCCCTGATAAATAAAATCGGTTTCTTCCCAGGGACGATCCAGACGCGTCACAAACATGCCCAGTTCAAGCAATTCTACAGAGCGTTTAAGTTCAATATATTCAGTGGAAGTGGGTTCTGCCATGGGCTTCTGGTATACTTTTTTAATATTTTTTATTAACCACAGCATAGCAGTTAAGACTTAAAAATTCTAATAAGTTACTTATTATATTAATGGAAAAAACCAGCCATCCATATCGTATTGAAGTTTCCAGCCGGGCCAAATATATGCGCCTGCGTGTTTCCCTGCACAAGGGGGTTGTGGTTGTAGTTCCCCGTAAGATGACTAACAGGCAGATTCAGACCTGGGTACCTGATTTTGTTAAGGAACAGCAGTCCTGGATTGATTCGGTACTGGAAAAGTTACAGGCTGAACAGGCACAAAATCCGCTGCTGAAAGATTGCGAACTGCCGGAAAATATCACATTGTCTGCTCTGGATCAGAATTTCAGTGTCAGTTATCAACAGGATTATGATACTGAAAATTTAGGCCTGACTTATGCCGGTGACTTTGAACTTCAGATTAGAGGACGTATAAGTAATAACCGGCAGGTTTTTCAGTTGTTTGAACAGTTTTTTAAAGATTATGCCTATGATTTTTTAAAGATCCGTCTGGATATGTACAGTGAGCAGTTTAATCTGCCTTATCAGCGCCTGACGGTACGGGCACAGAAAACCCGCTGGGGAAGCTGTTCGGCAAAGAAAAATATTAACCTGAATTACCGGCTGATTTTTTTACCGGAACATTTAATGAATTATGTGCTGCTGCATGAACTGGCTCACATTCGGCATATGAATCATTCAAAACAGTTCTGGACTTTACTGGAAAGTATGACCCTGGATGCCAGAGGGCAGGATCGGCAGTTAAATAAGGCTGCCCGGCAACTGCCGCAGTGGCTGTCGTTTAATTACTGAGGGGCTGGGCTGGTTGCCCGGAGAAGAAGAGGCTTTACCTGCCCCACATATTACGGGTAATGAGCCAGACAATCAGGGTAATGCCCAGAGCGCCCATAAAAATTAAGGTATGCAGTTCAAAATAATTAAAAAAACTCTGACTCAGGCTGCTGAAGGAACCCAGGCTGTCTGGTGAGTCATTCTTAATAATGCCTATCGTACCCATCACTAATAACAGCAGGGGTACAGGTAATAGAAATACAGCCAGCTTCTCCAGCATATGCCGGATAGCCGGTGACAGTTTAAACCCTGATACGGGTTTTATTTTAAAAGGTGTTTTCTGTATATCCATCATGTTTATCCGTCCCCTGAATAAAATCCTGTTTCTTTCTGTTAGCGAGTAATTAGTTGCTGTAAATATTTATATTGTTTGAAATAGTGATATTAACAAATAGTTATGACAGTAGAATGACAGGCTTTCTATAGTGTTATATTGTGTTGCTTGTATGTAAACTCAATATTTTCACCTTAAATAACCAAGTAAAATACTAAGTTATTTTAAGTAATTGATAATATACTAAACATTAGGACAATTCAAGGCCTGAATAATTCATTGTTATTCCCGTCAAAAAATACAATGGTAATTAATATGCACGAACATAAAAGTATTATTCAACAAACGCAGTGCTGGCTGGATAAGGTCGTTATTGGGCATAATATCTGTCCTTTTGCTAAAAAAGAGCGGGATGCCAACCGGATCCGCTTTGTAGTGGAGTCTTCCGTGCAGTTTGAAACGGCCCTTGAAAAACTGCTCAGAGAGTGTGAATACCTGGAGCAGAACAGCAATACGGAAACCACACTGTTTATTCTTGAAAATATGGCTGAAAAATTTAATGACTACCTGGATTTTCTGGATATTGCTAATCAATTATTAATTGACCAGGGGTATGAAGGCGTTTTTCAGCTGGCCAGTTTTCACCCGGATTATTGTTTTGCTGGCTCGGCCCTGGATGATCCGGCCAATTATACCAACCGTTCTCCCAGGCCCATGCTGCATATTATTCGGGAAACCAGTCTGGAGCAGGTACTGCAGAATTATCCGAACCCTGAAGATATTCCTCAAAGAAATATTGACTACTGTCGTCAGCTGGGGCTGGAGGTGATGCAGAAAATGTTAAATGACTGTAAATAGCGTGGATTAAGCGGCCACTTCAACCCGGTTCCGGCCCCTGTGTTTGGCCTGGTACATGGCAGCATCCGCCATTTCAAGCAGTTTTTCATAATTTTTGCCGTGCTCAGGGTAAGAAGCTATCCCCAGGCTGATGGTAATATTGACGATTGTCTGTTCTAACTTAATATCCTGTCCGGATATTTTCAGGCGTAGCCGTTCAGCCAGTTCCATGGCTTTAATACGGGCAGTTTCAGGCAAAATAACCACAAATTCTTCACCGCCGTAACGGGCAACATAGTCGCTGGTTCGGACAGAGCTTAATAAAAAGTCAGCAAAGAGTTTCAGTACGTTATCACCTGCCTGATGTCCGTAACGATCATTAATACGTTTAAAATGATCTATATCAATCATAAAGATGGATAAACTGTGATTATAACGCTCTGTTCTGAGCAGTTCTTCCTTAAAGTGTTTTTCTAATTCAACCCGGTTATTCAGCCCGGTTAAAAAATCATGTTTGGCCTGGTAGTCCAGCTCCATTTCTATGTTTTTGCGATAAGTGATGTCCTGGTGAGTACCGCAGAGACGCAGCGGCTCCCCGGTTTGTTTATCATACTCAACAACAGAACCGGAACTCTGTATCCATACCCAGTGACCATCCCTGTGTTTCATTCTAAAATCAGCACTATAAGGTTTCTGGTCAGTAATAGCTTTTTCTAAAATAGAATTTAAGCGGTCCCAGTCTCCCGGATGAATGCGTGATTCCCAGTCACTGACATTATTATTAATATCGGAACGTGTTAAGCCCAGCATTTCCAGCCAGCGATCATTTACTATATGTTCACCGGTTTTAAGGTTGTAATCCCAATAGCCCAGTTCAGCACCGTTAATCACGTTATTGAGTAGTTGTTCAGAACTGGACAGTGCCTGATTACTCTGTTCGAGTTCCTGTGTCCTGGCTTTTACCAGGGATTCACGTTGGGCGACTTCATCCTGAAGTTTATTGATTAGTTCCTGATTATGAAATTCCAGTGAAATAGATTTGATAATATGCTCATGAGTATTGCGGGCAAACAGAGTCATTATTAATGTATAGAGAAAAACAGACAGTATTAATAGTGGATACTCCTGAAAATTAATAAGTGACAGTTTAATAATAAACCCGGCCAGTATTGGCGTAACATAGATTAAAAAAGCGGGAATACGGACCGCCAGTATGGCTACTGCAGAAGCGGTAACACCAAAAACCATCATGGCCAGTGCAGAAAACAGAAAAATGTCCAAATGGGTATAGGGAAAAAACAGGACACTGGTCCAGGCCAGGCCAGCTAAACCGGTTGCAAGAGTATAAACATATATCCATTGAGCAGCGCTGTACTGCTCTGGTGTGTGCTTCTTGAGGTACCAGAGCAACAGGCGAATAGCGGCCGCAAATGACATAAGAACCGGCCAGATAAAATGTAAACCGGCAGGCAGATAATCACGAAGAATAAAATAATAAAGCAGGGCTACCACTAAAATAGCACTATTGGATAAAGGAGCCTGCAAATAGAGCAATTCGGCTATTTTTTCGGTGATCTGTTTATCCCTGCTGGCCTGTGTATCAATAACCAAGTAATAAACCCTCTAAAACTCCCCATAAAATAGATATCATTAAAACCTAATATACTAATTGTAGCTGTTTTTGAGTATTTTGCATTAAAATTAGACTGATTATAACAGCAGGCTATGATGAATTACCGGGGTGGCAAAATAAAATTAACCAGTGTTGTCAGCCTGGGGGTTAATGCGTTTCGTCCTGTCTGGCTTAACGCCCATGCTGTTATAAGCAGGGCTGTTGTTTTAATATCGCCCTGATCCAGATAAGCAGCCAGTGCCGGCAGTTCAAGCTGTTCATCCAGAATCTTTAACTGGGTTTTAGCTTCCGCTACCGTCATAGTATTATTAATATGACGCTGTTGAGAGGCTATGCTCTTTAACCGTTGTTTGGCCTGTTCCGGTGTCAGCGGCGTATCCATCTTGAAACTCCAAACAGGATAAAGGCGAAAACCAGGGCCACTCCAGACATGGTCAGTGCTGCCATCTCAGGACTCATGGTATGGGTCAGCAAGCCGTATATGGCCCAGAGGAAAAAGCCAAAGGCAATCAGAGCCAGGGTAAAACCTAAACTGATTAAACCCAGAGAATAACCTAACTTGACGGTTTGCTTTTTAAGTTCCCTGCCTTCTGCCTCCAGCAGTTCTAAAAGGGCGATAACATAATCTGAAAGTGATACCGGTTTCATTATTTACGTCCCATGATTCGGGCCAGTACATAGCCTACACCCAGAGCCACTAAAACACTGCGCACTGGATTGGCCTTGATATTGGAATCCAGAGTATGTACCAGGGCCTCACCTTCTTCCTTATATTTCTCAAAATCTTCTTCAATTTGATCAACAACTGACGCGTTTTCATCATTTTCTTCATTATTTGTTTCAGCCGTTTTACCCTGGTTTAATGCTTCCACGGCTGCAGTTAATGCGGCAATATCTTCTTTAAGGTTCTTAAACTCTGCTTTTAAGTCATCAATCTCTGTTTGTTCACTCATAATACCTTCCATATAATGTTTAAATTGATTCGTAACTAATCAGCGTAATTTAAACTTCAATAGAGTATCAGTCTGTAAGGGTGTGTTTCCGGGGTTAATGAAAACATGGATGTTTTCGTAATCACCAGGATTAGAACTTTTTACAAAACAAGTTTTGAAAAGTTCTAAAGCGATACATGGATGTACTTGAGCGCCCCCGGAACTACCCTTACAGACTGATACGGGAATTCATGCTGAAAAGATAGGTTTATTCAAAATTCAGGATTGAATTAATAGTATCCAGTATATTCCGATGGCTGTTATAGTCAATACTGACTGAGGCAGCTTGATCTCGGGTTTGCAGTACCAGGGAAGGATAAGTGCTGACATTAAGCTGACGGCTGTGGGTAATTTCCTGATCCAGAATGTGCTGTGTTTCCGCTGCATTTAAGTGTCGGGAAAACTCATCGGCCTTTAAGCCTGTTTCCAGTGCTAAGGCAGTCAGTGTATCGGGATCAGATGGATTTCTGGCCTGCTGGTAATAAGCGTTCTGAATGGCCTCAATCATGGCTGTTTCTTTTCCGGGATTTATTTGCCGAGCGGCAATGACAGCCCGACAGGCCGGGTAAGTGGCCCGGCGCGGTCGGGTTTGTTCGGCCTGCTCCCAGAAGTCATAATTAAAGCGGATGCCGGGTACTTGCTGCTCAATTCGCTGCCAGGTGGCTTTTAACTGCTGCTGCATCTCCAGGGGCATGGGCTGGTCAGTATCCGGAGCCAGTCCGCCCAGTAGACTGACATTGGAAACAGAATCCGGCAACTGCTTTAGTAGTGCCTGATAAACCGGTTTAAAGGCATAACACCAGCTGCACATTGGATCATGGATATAATACAGAGTACTCATTGGTATTTCCCTGAGAGCGTTAATACACTGCACTGAGGACTAGCGCGGCTAAATACCCGGAATCAACTGTTCCTGGGAATACTAATAGCCCAGCACAGGGGATAACCAGCGTTCGGCCTGTTCCAGGGTCATGCCTTTACGGCGGGCATAATCCTCGACCTGATCCTTATGGATTTTTCCGGTACCGAAATATTTTGATTCAGGATGAGAAAAATACATCCCGGAAACAGCCGCCGCCGGCATCATGGCATAACTTTCTGTCAGCTCAATGCCGACCTTGTCCTTAATATCCATTAAATCCCAGAGCAAGCCTTTTTCGGTATGATCCGGACAGGCCGGATAACCGGGTGCCGGGCGGATCCCCTGGTATTTTTCCTGGATCAGGGCTTCATTATCCAGGGTTTCATCGGCGGCATAGCCCCAGTACTGTTTGCGTACCAGTTCATGCAATTTTTCAGCAAAGGCTTCGGCCAGCCGATCGGCCAGGGATTTAAGCATAATGGAACGGTAATCATCATGCTCTTTTGCAAATTCCAGCAAATGTTTTTCAATGCCAATGCCGGTGGTGACGGCAAAGGTGCCCAGGTAATCTTTAATGCCGCTGTTTTTAGGGGCAACAAAATCCGCCAGGCACTGGTTGTAGCGTCCCTTTGGCTGTTTCATCTGCTGACGCAGGAAGTGGAAAGTGGTTAATACCTGACTGCGCTCATCATCGGTATAAAGCTCAACATCATCGTCATTGACGGTATTGGCCGGGTAAAAGCCGATAATGGCATTGGCCTGTAGCCACTTTTCAGTGATAATTCTGTCCAGCATTTCCTGGGCATCGTGATAGACCTTGCGGGCTTCCGGGCCATAGGTTTCATTATCCAGAATGGCCGGGAAACGTCCCTTGAGCTCCCAGGTCTGGAAAAACGGCCCCCAGTCTATGCGTTCTTTTAATTCACTTAAAGGGTAGTCAATAATTTCCCGGGTACCGAAAAATGCGGGTTTAGTCGGCTGATAGTTACCGGACCAGTCAAAGGGAGGTTTATTGGCACGGGCCTGAGCAATAGGCACCTGGTTGGTTTTGGTGCCTTTTTTGGCCCGGGCATCACGAATGGCCTGGTATTCATCGGCTACCGATTTAATATAGTCGTCTTTCAGGGTATCGGACAACAGGCTCTGGCTGACGCCTACTGCACGGGAGGCATCACTGACGTGGATCACGGCATGTTCATATTCCGGTGCAATTTTAACTGCGGTATGGATACTGGAGGTGGTGGCACCGCCCAGAATAATGGGAGTAGTAAAGCCCTGGCGCTGCATTTCTTTGGCTATATGCACCATTTCATCCAGAGACGGGGTGATCAGGCCGGACAGACCGATAATATCCACATTTTCGTCTCTGGCTTTCTTTAGAATATCCGCCGTGGGCACCATTACGCCCATATCAATCACTTGAAAGTTATTACACTGCAGCACTACGCCGACAATGTTTTTACCGATATCGTGAACATCGCCCTTAACGGTGGCCATCAGGATTTTACCGTTGGTGGTCATGTCCGAAGTATCTCCGGCCTGGCGGTTTTTTTCTTTCAGGGCTTCAATATAGGGCATTAAGTAAGCCACGGACTTTTTCATGACCCTGGCAGACTTAACCACCTGGGGCAGGAACATTTTACCGCTGCCAAACAGGTCGCCGACTTCATTCATGCCATCCATCAGGGGACCTTCAATGACTTCAATGGGTTCTGCAAACATCTGCCGGGCTTCTTCGGTGTCTTCTTCAATATGGCTGGTAATGCCTTTGACCAGGGCGTAGCTTAAGCGCTCGGCTACCGGTAATTCGCGCCACTTGGTATCCGGGCCGCTGCTGCCTCCGCCAATGGTTTCACCGCGATATTTTTCAGCAATGTCCAGCAGGGCATCGGTGGCATTGGGACTGCGGTTTAAGACCACATCCTCTACCCGCTCCCTTAATTCTTTGGGAATATCATCGTAAATGGCCAGCTGCCCGGCATTAACAATGCCCATATCCATACCGGCCTGAATAGCATGGTATAAAAAGACGGCGTGAATGGCTTCCCGAACCGGGTTATTACCACGGAATGAGAAGGATACATTGGATACCCCGCCGGATACTTTGGCATAGGGCAGAGTCTGCTTAATGATCCGGGTGGCTTCAATAAAGTCCACGCCGTAGTTATTATGTTCTTCAATACCCGTGGCTACAGCAAAAATATTGGGATCAAAAATAATATCTTCCGGCGGAAAGCCGACTTCCTGAGTGAGGATTTTATAAGAGCGGGTGCAGATGTCCACCTTGCGTTGCTGGGTATCAGCCTGACCGTCTTCATCAAAAGCCATTACAATAGCGGCAGCGCCGTAACGGCGGATCAGTCGGGCGTGTTCAACAAATTTCTCCTTGCCTTCCTTGAGGCTGATGGAGTTGACAATACCCTTGCCCTGTATGCATTTCAGACCGGCTTCAATGACTTCCCACTTGGAGGAGTCCACCATAATAGGGACTTTGGCAATTTCCGGTTCAGCAGCAATCAGATTGAGAAAACGAACCATGGCCGCCTTGCCGTCCAGCATGGCCTCGTCCATATTGATGTCGATGATCTGGGCACCGTTTTCAATCTGTTCCTGAGCAACTGAAATGGCTTCTTCGTAGTTTTCTTCCTTGATCAGGCGCAGAAATTTGGCAGAACCGGTGACATTCGTCCGTTCACCCACATTAACAAACAGGGAGTCGTCATTAATATTAAAGGCTTCCTGACCGGACAGGCGTAACTGGTGATCATCTTCAGGCGCTTTTCTCGGTGGGTGTTTTTCAACGGCGGCCTTAATGGCACGAATGGTATCCGGGCTGGTGCCGCAACAGCCGCCGATAATATTTAAAAAACCGGAAGCGGCCCATTCTTCAATCTGTTCAGCCATGACTTCCGGGGACTCATCGTAGCCGCCCAGCTCATTAGGCAGCCCGGCATTGGGGTGAGCTGATACCGCGCAGGTGGCAATACGGGATAATTCTTCCACATAGGTGCGCAGTTCATCAGCACCCAGAGCGCAGTTCAGACCAATGGAAATAGGATCGGCATGATTCAGGGCATTATAAAAAGCCTCGGTGGTCTGACCGGACAGGGTACGGCCGGACTTGTCGGTAATGGTACCGGAGATCATAATGGGGTATTCAATGTTATGATCATCAAAATACTGTTTAACCGCAAACACCGCTGCCTTGGCATTGAGGGTGTCAAAAATGGTTTCAATCAGCAGAATATCCGCGCCGCCATCTAGCAGCCCTTTGGTGGCTTCATAATAGGCATCCACCAGTTCATCAAAACTGATATTACGAAAGCCGGGATCATTGACATCGGGCGACATGCTGGCAGTACGGTTAGTGGGGCCTAAAACTCCGGCCACATAACGAGGCTTGCCGTCCTGCTGTTCTGCTTCATCGGCGGCTTCCCGGGCTACCCGGGCAGAGGCTTCATTGAGCTCATAGGCCAGCGGCTCCATCTGATAATCGGCCATGGCAATGGTAGTAGAGCTGAAGGTATTGGTTTCAATAATATCGGCACCGGCCTGCAGATACTGGCTATGGATGGATTTAATGATCTGCGGCTGGGTAATGGACAGCAGGTCGTTATTGCCTTTCAGATCACTGGGCCAGTCCTTAAAACGTTCACCCCGATAGTCGGCTTCATCCAGACCAAAGCCCTGAATCATGGTACCCATGGCACCATCAAGAAACAGAATGCGTTCTTTTAACTGCTTTTCTAACTGTGAAAACCGTTGGGAGCGGGCGATAGACGTGTCAACCATTAATATAACCGTATTGATTTTGAAAACACGGTATTTTAACAGTTTTCCGCCTGTAAGTAGATGTTTTACCCTGAAACATGGGCACTATGCTGTTTGTCAATATTAGCTATGAGTTAATTTAATAGGTTTAATGGGTATGAGGTATGAGATACTGCAATACATCTTCCAGAAGAGCCGGATCAGGCAAGGAAGCAAAAATAAAGAATAACCAGATAGAGGCAAAAATCAGGGCATAAATTCGCAGCATCCATCTGGATTGCAATAGCCACCATTGTGCCATTTGATCCAGGGAGTATTCTGAGAAGAAGGGCATGGTCATGGCCAGGAAAATAATGGCTATACCCAGGAACAACATCATATTAGGGAAGCCGGTAAACGGGGCAGCAGCAATAATAATAAAGCCCATTAGCATGCGGATAATAATAACCACATTAATCCAGCGCTCATCAAAGAAAAAATATAATAAGCGTTTCATTGTGCCGGTAAAAAAGAACAATAAAACGCTGATTAAGAATAAGACAGTGGCAATAAATGTAATAATATAAGCCATTCGAACCCCGTTAAAGCATAAAAAGCCTCAATCAGACTTTAATTCAATTATAACGGTTCCAGAAGGGCTGGCAATTGATTTAATTGATCTATCTCTAGGAAAGGTGAATTAAGTGCTTCGGGCCAGGGCAGATGATTGCGGTTTAGCCAGACCGCCCGGATACCGGATTGCTGGGCTCCGACAATATCTGTAATGGGATCATCACCAATATGGATAATTTCATCCGCATTGAGCTGTTCCCGTTCCAGCAGTGAATTAAACACAATGGGGTGGGGCTTTTGCTGTCCGGCATCGGCGGCCGACCACGAAAAATCAAATAACTGTCCCAGGCCGATACGGTATATATCGGCATTACCATTACTTACGGTTCCCAGCCGATAGCGGGGTTTGAGCATTTTCAGGGTAGGGATAACATCATTGTATAAACTGACCTTGTTGCGTTCTCTGGCATACAGTTCAAAGGCATCCTGAATAAACTGCTGTTCCTGTTCCGGGCTATAACCCAGCTCTCTGGACAGTTCACTAAAGGATTTTTTGCGCAGCGCGGTCAGATCATGGGCAATATGCCAGTGCTGTTCGGCCAGTTTCAGGCGTTTCCGGCGCAGATCGTTAAGGGAATATTGCTGAGTAATTTCAGGGTGGCGTTGTGCAAACCATTGATACAGGTTTTCTTCAGTACGCTGAATAGTCGCCATATTGGGCCAGAGGGTATCATCCAGATCAAAGGTGAGTAATTTTATGGTCATAAATCCATAAACTCGGTTAAAAAGAGACAGTTAATTTTATTACTGGAATGTAATAGTAAAAATGAATTATACAGGATTAATGCAGACAGGATAACAAAAAAAATGGCGGAACGGACGGGACTCGAACCCGCGACCCCCTGCGTGACAGGCAGGTATTCTAACCAGCTGAACTACCGCTCCGAAGTGGTGCGTATTATAAGATACTGAAAAAAAAATACCAGCCCTTTTTTTAAACTTTTTTAAAAAAACTAAAAAAATTAAGTAACTATTTAGTGTACCTGACCGTGACTGTCTGCAGGCACTGGATTTCCAGGGGCGCTCAAGTACGTCCATGTATCGGTTTAGAACTTTTCAAAACCCTGTAAATCCAGTACCTGCAGACAGTCACTCTATGTTACTTTAATTTATACTGAGTAGTTACAAAATTAAAATAATTTAAACTTTTTACTCACTATAGCGGATAATGGTATCCTATCTTATTGCGTTATTTATGCAGGTTCTCTTATATGACCGATATTATTGTTTCACAACTGTGGATATACCCCATTAAATCCCTGAAAGGTATTTCAGTGGAAAAAGCTCAGCTGGAAAAAAGAGGTTTTCGTTATGATCGCCGCTGGATGCTGGTGGATAACAATAACCGTTTTATCAGCCAGCGTCTTTACCCCAGACTTGCTCTGATTGAACAGGAACTGTCTGATTTCGGGATCTCGGTGCGGGCGCCGGATATGCCGGTGCTGATTATTCCTTATCCTGATACCCAGGTGGAGATGTATGAAGAAGTCGAGGTGATTTGCTGGGATGATCATATTAAGGCACAGCATATTAATACCGCTATAGATAACTGGTTCAGTGAGTTTCTGGATGCTGACTGTCAGCTGGTGTTTATGCCGGAAGACTGTAAGCGTCTGGTGGATACGGACTTTGCTAAAAACCAGGAAATCACCAGTTTTTCCGATGGTTTTCCAAACCTGATTATCTGTGAAGAATCCCTGCAGGATCTGAATTCACGGGTGGATATTGAACTGACCATCAATCGTTTTCGTCCCAATATTGTTATTAAGGGCTGTGAACCCTATGGTGAAGATACGCTGGGGCATTTTCAGATTAATGGTATTGATTTTTATGCGGTTAAACCTTGTTCACGCTGTGTTGTGACTACGGTTAATCCTGAAACGGGGGTAAAAGAAAGCAGGGAACCTCTGGCCACTTTGGCAACATTTCGTAAAAAAGACCGGAAGGTCTATTTTGGTCAGAACCTGCTGCATAAGCTGGATTTAATGGCGGACAACACGATTACTGTGGGCGACAGGCTTGAAATTTTAGAGCCTTCAGCACCACTTGAATTCGATTAAAGCTGATTTTTTGCCATGGTTTCTATCATGGTCTTTGTTATCCACAATTGCTGTGGATAACTTTGTGGATAAACTTGGGGTAACCGCTGTAAAGGCTTGAAATAATCACTTTTATGACAATTTGATTAGAAAATATTCATTCCGGGAATTTAAAAATAATCATAGTAAAAACAATGTCTTACAAAAAACGGGATTTAAGCGTGTTAAAAGCAGTTGTATTCAATTGAATGCTAATGCAGTTTTTACAGGCCGCGTCATGAATTGTGTAAAACTTTCTTTAAAGAGTTGCTATATAGAGCGGGGGCAGCTAGAAAATTAGCAAAAGTTAATATTTAAAACAGTAAAATAAAACAGAGACTTGGCTCATTTTGTTAGAGAAGAAATAGCAATTGATTGGCTAAATGTGAAACGCCTTCTGCCCGTGGAATAAGCCCAAAGGGCAGAGGCTTAGGAAATTATCAGGGCAAACGAGTATATTAATGACAAACGATCCACAAACAAACCAGCCACAGGGCCTGTCTGTTAATCAGCTAAGTTGTGAACGGGGCTATCGTGAACTGTTTACCGACCTGAATTTCAGTCTGTCGCCCGGAGAAATACTGCATATAAAAGGTGAAAACGGTACCGGTAAAACCAGTTTGCTAAGAATTATTGCCGGGCTGGCCTTACCGGTTACCGGTGAGCTCCGCTTTAATGGTTATAGCTGTCGCAAGTACCGCAGTGAATACAATGAACAGCTGGCTTTTATGGGGCATAAACTGGGTATTAAACTGGAATTAACCCCGGTGGAAAATATTCGCAGTCACTGCGATCTGGGTAAAAGCTGCACCCGGCAGCAGATTATGGACACCCTGGAAAAAGTCGGCCTGTATGGTTTTGAAGAGATGTATTGCAACCAGCTCTCTGCCGGTCAGAAACGTCGTGTTGCCCTGGCTCAGATACTGCTTTCCCGGACCCGGCTATGGATCCTTGATGAACCATTCACCTCGCTGGATGTCATAGGTGTGGAGCTGTTTTTAAAAATTATCCGGGAACATGTCTGTCAGGGAGGTATGGTATTACTAACCACCCATCAGGAAGTCACTCTAAAGGATTGCACCCTGAAATATCTGCAATTACCTGATGGAACGCTGAGTGAGCCAAAGTAAGTCAATAATAATACTTTGATGTAGCTGATTAAGCATGTAAAATACCCCTTCGATCAAAAATCCCTTATTTTTAATAGCCTTACAAAAAATATGACTTTGTATACGTTGTTAAGCTGCCTGATTGAGGGATTTGGAAATAAAGAAACAAAAAGTTCACAAGCCGTATTAGGAACCAATTTGTATAACGCTTTTTTCAATTTATTAAAACGTGATTTACGACTGGCATTCAGGCATAAGAGTGAGATCCTTAACCCACTGTTTTTCTTTGTTATTGTGGTCACACTTTTCCCCCTGGGGATCAGCCCGGAAAAACAGGTATTGGCAGAAATCGGCCCTGGTATTATCTGGGTTGCAGCTCTGCTGGCCTCTATGCTGTCTCTGGATTCCCTGTTCCGTTCTGATTTTGAGGACGGCACCCTGGAACTTATGTTGCTTAGTGAATACCCGCTGCCCATACTGATCCTGGCAAAAATCGTCGCTCACTGGCTGATCACCGGTTTCCCCATAATTATTTTTTCGCCCTTATTAGGTACAGTGATGTTTCTTAGTAACGAGGCCATAGAAACCCTGATGATAACTCTGTTGCTGGGGACTCCGATTCTCAGCCTTATAGGCGCTATAGGCATGGCTCTGGTGGTGGCACTTAAACGGGGCGGTATGCTGTTGTCCTTACTGGTGTTGCCGTTATATATCCCCGTATTAATATTTTCTTCTAATGCGGTAGGCAGCAGTATGGCCGGCCTGTCCATTAGTGGACAGCTCTACTTTCTCGCTGCATTTTTAATTTTCTGTCTCACGCTGGCACCCATTGCCACCTCTGCTGCTTTAAGGGTAAGTCTCGAATGATGAAAGCCATAATGAAGTTTATCTACCAGTTTGCTTCACCCAAGCATTTTTATCGACTTTCGGGAAAAATTATCCCCTGGTTTGCCTGGCTGGCCGCTATCCTGCTTATTGCCGGGAGCATAGACGGCCTGTTTATTGCGCCTGTGGACTACCAGCAGGGCGACAGCTACCGCATTATCTTTATTCATGTCCCGGCCGCCTGGATGTCCATGTTTATCTATATGGTTATGGCCACCTCAGGTGCTATTGCCCTGATCTGGAAAATAAAACTGGCTGATGTCATCGCCAGCAGCAGCGCCCCCATTGGTGCTGCTTTTACCTTTCTGGCACTGGTCACCGGCTCCATCTGGGGCAAACCCATGTGGGGCGCCTGGTGGGTCTGGGATGCCCGGCTGACTTCAGAACTGATATTACTGTTCCTTTATTTAGGCTATATGGCTCTGGAATCCGCCATAGAAGATCCCCGTGCGGCGGCCAGAGCCTGCGCTATTCTGGCCATTGTAGGTGTGATTAATATCCCGATTATTCATTATTCCGTGGAATGGTGGAATACCCTGCATCAGGGGGCTACAGTAACCAAGCTGGATAAACCCTCAATTCATATCTCCATGTTAATCCCGTTATTATTAATGGCGTTAGGATTTAAACTTTATTACGCTGCGGTGGTCTTAATGAGAGCCCGTAATAAAGTGCTGGTAACAGAACAGAATAACCGCTGGGTAAAAGAAATAATAGGTTAGATTTTAAGCTCATACAGAATGAAATCAGATGGTGGTGTTTTATGAGGTTTCGGCAGCAGGGACAATAAATTGCTCCTGCATTTATTGCATTTCCGCCATCCGTGGCGGTCACGCTGCCGAAAAGTCTCCAGGAATGGATTCACGACGTCCTCATAAAACACCACCATCTGGCTGAATGGGCGTTTATGTAATAACTATAAATTCATATTAAATAGTTTTTAAGAGTAAATAATCATGATGGAAATGCTTCAAATGGGAAAATACGGTGCTTATGTCTGGTCTTCCTACGGCCTGGCACTGATAGTTATGGGCTATGTCGCCTTTAAGCCCCTGCTGGATAAAAAAGCCATATTTAAGGAACTGTCCATGAAGTACCGTCGTGAATCCCAATCCAATAACAAACAGGAACAGGCATGAACCCGAAACGTAAAAACCGACTGATACTGGTGCTGCTGATCCTGGCCGGAGTCGGCGCAGCCGTCACTCTGGGACTAAAAGCACTGGATCAGAATCTGTTGTATTTTTTCAGTCCTACCCAGGTAAAAGCCGGTGAAGCACCCATTGACCACTCTTTCCGTCTTGGTGGCCTGGTTTCAAATGGTAGTGTGCAGCGGGAAAAAGACGGCCTGACCATTCACTTTGATATTACTGACGGAGCAGAAACTATCGCCGTAACCTATACCGGTATTCTGCCCGATCTGTTTCGGGAAGGGCAGGGCATTGTGGCTACCGGAAAAATAGACGGCTCCACCAAAGACGGCAAAACTCATTTTATCGCCGAAGAAGTGCTGGCAAAACACGACGAAAACTATATGCCGCCTCAGGTGCAGGAAGCGCTGGACAAGGCGCATGAAGACGGTAAGAAAAAACTGGCTGAAAATGCCGCTGCTGATGCCGCTAAAACTGCAATACAGACCACAGAACAATCGGCTGCACAGGGAGGCACTGCACAATGATACCTGAAATTGGTAATTTCTCCCTGATTATTGCCCTGGCCGTGGCTCTGTTTCTGGCTACCGTGCCTTTATACGGTGCTCAGAAAAATAACCTGCAGCTCATGCAGTTTTCCCGTTATGCTGTGGTTGCCCAGTTCTTCTTTGTTCTGGTGTCTTTTCTGGCGCTGGTTTACTCGTTTACTATTGATGACTTTTCAGTCCGCTATATTGCCACCAATTCCAACTCCGCACTGCCGATGATTTATAAAATATCAGCGGTCTGGGGCGCTCATGAAGGTTCCTTCCTGTTATGGCTGTTAATATTATCCATCTGGTCCATGGCGGTTGCCTATTTCAGCAAAAGCCTGCCTATTAGCATGACCTCCAGGGTACTGGCGGTTATGGGGATGCTCAGTATTGGTTTCCTGTTATTTATTATCTTTACTTCTAATCCGTTTGAACGCCTGTTTCCGGCACCTATGGACGGCCGGGATCTGAACCCCTTATTACAGGATCCCGGTCTGGCCATTCATCCGCCTATGCTCTATATGGGTTATGTGGGTTTTTCTGTGGTATTCAGTATTACCATTGCCGGGCTGATTTCCGGACAACTGGATTCTGCCTGGGCCCGCTGGTCCCGTCCCTGGACAGTCATTGCCTGGGTATTCCTGACACTGGGCATCGCCCTGGGCAGCTGGTGGGCATACTATGAGCTGGGCTGGGGCGGCTGGTGGTTCTGGGACCCGGTGGAAAACGCCTCCTTTATGCCCTGGTTAATTGGTACTGCCCTGTTGCATTCACTCATTGTAACGGAAAAGCGCGGTGCCTTTAAAAGCTGGACAGTATTATTATCTCTGATTGCCTTTTCACTAAGCCTGCTGGGGACTTTCCTGGTGCGTTCCGGGGTACTGGTATCCGTACATGCCTTTGCCTCTGATCCTACCCGTGGTTCCTTTATCCTGGCTTTCCTGGTTTTTGTTATTGGTGGCTCCCTGATGCTGTATGCGATTCGCGGTTCATCTATGAGCGGAGGCGGTCATTTCAATCTGTTCTCCAAGGACACCTTTATGCTGCTGGGTAATATCCTGCTGTCAGTGGCCTGTGCCATGGTGTTATTAGGCACCTTATACCCCTTACTGGATCAGATGATTGACCTGGGCAAACTGTCCGTCGGTGAACCCTATTTTAATGCGGTGTTTGTGCCGATTATGCTGCCGGCACTGGTGATTATGTCTATGGCACCCTTAATGCGCTGGAAAAGTGATCGCTTTGAGCGGGTCTTTAAACAGATGCTGATCCCTCTGGCCGTCGCTCTGTCTGTGGGAATTGCCCTGTTCTTTATTGAAAAAGGCTCGGTTATGATATCCGTCAGTGTTGGTCTTGCGGCGCTGATTGTTTCCAGCGTGGTCATGAGTTTTATTAACCGGGTTAAAAGTAAAAGTGTGGGTTCAGCCCTGAAGAAAATTCCCCTGTCATTTTACGGTATGAACCTGGCTCATATTGGTGTGGCCGTGTTTATTGTAGGGGTAACCTTTACCGAATCCATGAGCCTGCAGAAAGATTTGCGTATGGAGCAGGGTGATACTATCAGCCTGGGCGGTTATGCTTTTACTTTTGAAGGTGCAGACAGTCACCAGGGACCTAACTATATTGCTTATGAAGGCGCTGTCAGTATTATTGATCCTGAAGGTGAATCCATTGGTGTTCTGACACCACAGAAACGGGTTTATCAGGTGCGTGGCATGCCCATGACTGAAGCTGGTATTGATGCCGGACTGTTCAGAGATCTCTTTGTCGCCCTGGCTGAACAACTGGAAAATGGTGCCTGGAGTTTAAGAATTTACTACAAGCCCTTTATTCGCTGGATCTGGCTGGGCTGTATTTTAATGGCTTTAGGCGGTTTTATTGCCGTTATGGATAAACGTTATCGTCTGAGGGTTGCAAAATGAAAAAGCAGTTTATGACCCCCCTGATTGTTTTCGGCCTGCTGGTGGCGTTGCTGGTGGTTGGTCTTATAAAAGCCAAATATGTACGTGATGTACCGTCACCTTTAATTGGTAAACCAACGCCGGTGTTTAACTTACCGATTGTAGAAGATCTGCAGAAGAACTTTAATAGTGAAGAATTAAAAGGTCAGGTATCACTGGTTAATATCTGGGCATCCTGGTGTGTATCCTGTCGGGCTGAACATCAGGTATTAAACTACGCTGCTCAGAAAAAAGGCCTGAAAATTTATGGCATTAACTATAAAGATGATCTGGCAGATGCCCGTCAATGGCTGGCTTCCCGCGGTAACCCCTATGTAAAAAGTGCCTTTGATAAAGAGGGGCTGCTGGGTATAGACTGGGGTGTTTACGGGGTACCGGAAACCTTTATCATTGATCAACAGGGACATATTCGCTACAAACATACCGGCCCGGTATCGGCCGGAGATCTGGAAAACATTATTATCCCCTGTGTTGAAAGTCTAAAAGCAGGAAAGGAAGTACATTGTGAAAAACCATAAATCCTTTTTGCTGTTGTTGCTTTTCTGTCTGCTGCCGGTACTGGCCATAGCGGGTCCTAAGGGTGCACCTAAACCCCCTATTGTATTTGATGATCCGCAGGTGGAACAGGACTACCAGGAACTGGCAGAAGAACTGCGCTGTCTGGTGTGTCAGAACCAGAACCTGATTGATTCCAATGCCGATCTGGCCGACGACCTGCGCCGGGAAGTGGCCAAAATGCTTAAGCAGGGTAAGAACAAGGAACAGGTAACAGAGTTTATGGTGAACCGCTACGGTGATTTTGTACTGTACAATCCACCGGTAAAATCCACCACCTGGTTATTATGGGGCGGCCCCTTTGTGCTGATGTTTGTGGGGGTCTTTGTGTTACTGAAAAAAATCAGAGCTAATAAACAGGAAAGTCAGACAGACAGTGCTGATTTATCCGATGAAGAAAAACAGAAACTGCAGGATATATTAAAAAATCAATGAGCCTTAATAGCTGCTTATTCTGTACACTGAAACTCTTTCTCGGCTTAAATAGTAAAATTAAATGCAATTATTTTAGAATATTTGACGTGACTGTCTGCAGGTACTGTCTTTCCGGGGGCGCTCGAGTACATCCGTGTATCGCTTTGTGAAAACATCCATGTTTTCAAAACCCCGTAAACACAGTACCTGCAGACAGTCACTCTACGGTGTTCTAAATTATGCTGAAGTAAGTTACAAATTAAATATTAATTTAAGGTAAAAACAACTATGTGGATTTTATGGACGGTTTGCGCAGTACTGCTGGTGATTGCTGTGGTGATCCTGAGCAGACCCCTGTTCCGGAAATATTCAGAAGCCGAACTGGCTCAGAAGCAGGAACTGGCTAATCGACGTAAAAAGCTTAATATTGAACTGTATGAGCAGAAAAAAGCCCAGATTGAGCAGGATTTTGCTAATGGTCTGCTGGATGAAGAGGCCCGAATTGAAGCACGAAACGAGGTGGAGCATAGTCTTCTGCATGATGCCTCTGTGGCTCATGATACTGAGCTGGTGCAGATTGACAATGGCATGGCCAGAAAGCTGGCTCTGAGTTTTCTGTTTTTTATCCCGTTTTTTTCCATAGTGACCTATGCATTTATCAAGCCTGATAACCTGGAAGCGATTGTTATGAATCAGGCTCCGGCCAGTATGCCCGGTGGCCAGAAAAAAGTCCCGGATATTGGGGCTATGGTGGCTTCTCTGGAAAATAAAATGAAGGAGAATCCGGATAATATTCAGGGCTGGACTATGCTGGGCCGCTCCTATGTGGTTATGAAACGTTATCCTGAAGCTGTTAACGCCTATCAGAAAGCCCTGGAGCTGACCATAAAAAAAGATAAGATTGAAGGTCGTTCTGATTTAAAAATTGATCTGGTTGAAGTGTTATTACAGGTCGGCGGTGAGCCAAATTATGAACAGGCACGAACCTTACTGGCGGAACTGCTTGATAGCGATCCGGATAATGCTGATGCGCTCTGGTTTATGGGTTTTCTGGATTATCAGCAGGGTAATAAAGAGCAGACCATTCAACGCTGGAAACGTTTACTGAGCATGCTGCCGGCAGAGGGTGAACAGGCCCAGATTGTCAGAAGCTATATGACCCAGGTGGTTAAAGAACTGCCCGAGGATAGTCAGTTAAGGGCAGAATCTGAACAATTACTGGTACAGGCACCTCAGGAAGCTCAGGCGCAGCCGCAGGAGCAAAAGCAGGCTCAGGCACCCAAAGGTCCGGCACCGGGGCAGCAAATGACCGGTTCCAAAGATGAACAGGCCTTTATTGCTTCCATGGTGGCTCGTGTTGAAGCCCGTGTTAAGGCTAATCCTCAGGATCTTAAAGGCTGGTCAACTCTGGGTAAATCCTATGGTGTGCTTGGTCGCTACCAGGATTCTGCTGTTGCCTATGGCAAAGCGGCGGCCATTGACAGCAGTGATGTTAACTTAATGATTAACTATGCCAATGCGGTTATCAAGGCGGATGATCCGCAGCTGTATACCCAGGCCCGTGATTTCTTTAAGCAGCTGCTGGATAAAAATCCTGATAATGTGGATGCCCTGTTCCTGTCCGGACTGATGGCTCGTGCCGCGGGAGATAAAATAGCCGCTAAACAGTACTGGCAAAAACTATTACCTTTATTACCGGTAGACAGTCCTGCGGCACAGAATGTAGAAAATTATCTGCAGGAACTGTAAGCAGTTAAATCCCAGAGTCTCCTCTGCTCTCGTTCCCATGCTCCTGCGTGGGAACGCATACTATTTCCCTTAATAACTCAGTAATTCTCTAAATTATTAATTACTTATAAACTATAAGGTCTCTTGATTTAGGTCAAGGTTCTTATGGCCTGATAGAGTTAACTTATTCTGAACGTTTAAATCAGGGAATACAGTATTCTTCGATGGCTGAAATAACTCGTATGCAGTTTCTTCGTGGCGATCTAAAGGGAGATAAAATACCTTTTCGTCCACCATGGGCCGTACCTGAACAGTATTTTGTCGATTTTTGCACACGTTGTGACCGATGCATAGAAGCCTGCTTTGATGAACTTATTATCAGGGGACGGGGCGGTTACCCGCAAATGGATTTTAATCGGGGTGGTTGTGACTTCTGTGAAGACTGTCTGAATGTGTGTGATGCTGGAGCACTCAAAAAATTACCGTTTAGTGGTGATTTGCCAGCCAATAATAACAATTCTAATAAAAGAAAGTCTAATAAAAGAGAGGCGCTTTCTGAATCCGCTGGTAAGGCCAGTTCAGAATCCTTCCTCCCTCCCTGGCATATAAAAGCCAGTATTGACCTGAACAACTGTCTTTCAATGAATGCAACGATTTGCCGTTCCTGCGGTGAATCCTGTGATGATGAGGCGATCAAATTTAATCTTAAACTCGGTGGTATCGCTGAACCTGTACTGAATACCGAAGCCTGCACCGGCTGTGGTGCCTGTTTATCTGTCTGTCCGGTTCAGGCTGTAAAACTAAATGCCGTATCAATAAATAAAGCCGTTGCATGAGCCTGATCAAGGTCATGCTAACGTTTTTGATCTATTATTAGTTCTGAGTATGTTAACAGGACTGATTCATTCAGGAAGTTAGGTAATATGAATATCTGTAGTGTAATTGTAAGTGTAAAGCCTGAAAATGCTCCTAAAATCAGCGATCTGCTTAATGAAATGGCTGGTGTTGATGTGTTTGGCGGAGTACCGGAAGGCAAGCTTATCGTCACATTGGAAGATGAAGGCGAAAAAGCTCTGGCTGACAAGATGGCAGCCCTTAATGACATCAAAGGTGTTATTGATGTTGCAATGATTTATCATCAAGAAGAAGACGACGCAGCGATGGAAGAGGAGATCGTATAGTGAGTATAACAAGGCGTGATTTTATAAAAAGTAACGCAGCCGTTGCAGCCGCATCGGTAGCAGGTGTTACCTTACCCGTTAGTGTTACCAAAGCAGCCGAAGCGGCTGATGATGGTATTCGCTGGGATAAGGCCGCCTGTCGTTTTTGCGGTACAGGCTGTAGTGTTCTGGTGGGTACTAAGGATGGCCATATGGTGGCAAACCAGGGTGATCCGGATGCACCGGTAAACAAGGGACTTAACTGTATTAAAGGTTACTTCCTGACCAAGATTATGTACGGTAAAGACCGTCTGACCAAGCCGTTACTGCGTAAAAAGAACGGCAAATTTGACAAAAACGGTGATTTTACTGAAGTATCCTGGGATGAAGCCTTTGATATTATGGCTGAAAAGTGGAAGGCAACTCTGAAAGAGAAAGGGCCGACTGCTGTGGGTATGTTTGGTTCCGGTCAGTGGACTGTCTGGGAAGGTTATGCGGCATCCAAGATGATTAAAGGGGGCTTCCGTTCCAATAACCTGGATCCTAATGCCCGTCACTGTATGGCCTCTGCTGTGGGCGGCTTTATGCGCGGTTTCGGTATTGATGAACCTATGGGTTGTTATGATGACCTGGAACACGCTGATGCCTTTGTGCTCTGGGGTTCCAATATGGCAGAAATGCACCCGATTCTGTGGTCGCGTATTACCGATACCCGTCTGACTAAGAAAGGCTGTGAAGTACATGTACTTTCTACCTTTAAACACCGTTCTTTTGAACTGGCCGATAACGGTATGGTGTTCAAGCCGCAGACTGACCTGGCGATCCTTAACTATATTGCCAATTATATTATTGAAAATAAGGCTTATGATGAAGCCTTTATCAAGGAACATGTCGCTTTCCATAAAGTAACCGAAGACATTGGTTATGGACTGCGTCCAACTGATCCACGTGAGGAGAAAGCCAAAAACTCTGGTGTTGGCAAGCATCCTGCGATTACTTTTGAAGAATACGTTGAATCAGTTAAGCCGTATACTCTGGAAAAAGCCAGCAAAATGTCCGGTGTTCCAAAG
>JALUZF010000140.1 GCA_027012135.1 Gammaproteobacteria bacterium | reverse complement strand
GCTGGAAGAACCGCAGCAGCTTCCACCGCTACAGCCGCCGCCGGAATTAATAATTTTTGCGTTTTTGTTAAAGATATATTTAATAGACAGATACAGCAGGATCACAGAAGACACCTGGTCAATAAAACCGGGAACTTCTTCCTGATCGGTAAGCAGATGGATCTGATTTAAACTGTCTGCAAACAATGTATCAAACAGATAACCGAATAGCAGGCTGCCAACCAGAACAGAAAACAGGTAAACAACCAGTGAAGATTTACCCAGGGTTTTATAGACCACACTCATGGTAATGGCATTAGAGGCCGGCCCGGCGGTGAGAAAAATAAAGGCAGCGCCCGGTGAGAAACCGGCACTTAATAAGGACAGTCCCAGTGGAATGGACGCAGTAGCACAGACATATAAAGGCAGTGAAATAGCCAGTACCAGTACATAGTTTAACCACTGGTTCGATGATAAATATTCCACCAGATTTTCCGGCATAAAGGTCACAATCAGAGCACCAATAAATACCCCTATCATTAAAGAGCGGGCAAAATCTTTATAAATATCATCAAAAGCATAACTCAGTATTTTCTGTACTTTATCAAATACAGGATTAGTATTAACATCCTCTGCTTTAACGACATTAATATTAAGCGGTTTACCAATGACTGAGATACTGGCTATGGAAATATTCTGTACCGGTACAGCCTGACTAATCATATTACCGGCAGTATTAACGGAAGGTTTGGCATCAGCCGCTTTAGCTACAGATTTTTCCTGTTCCTGTTGTGATGTAAACAGCAGCGTCAGTATGCCCGCCAGCAGGGCAATAATAACCGAGGAAAGCAGACGATACAGGGTAAACAGCCAGCCGAATACACCATAGGTGGCCATAATAGAATCGGCACCGGTAATGGGTGTGGCAATAAGAAAAGTCTGGATGGCACTATTAGAGGCACCGCTTTTTTTCAGTGAAGTCACAAAAGGGATCACACTGCAGGAACACAGCGGCAGGGGTATGCCCAGTACCGCAGCCTTGATATTGGCCATAAAATCATGTCGTCCCAGATGCTTTTTAATAAAAGAATCGGGAATAAATAACTTAAAGATACCGGCAATAATAACGCCGATAAGAATAAATATTGCAATTGAATTTAGCAGCAGCCAGAAATTAGCCAGCAGTTCCAGAATTAATTCTTTCATACGTTTAAACCAGCATCCCTGTAATGTGAAACGCAGCAAATGATAACAGCCAGGCCGTTACCGTAGTAAATATAAACAGATAACCCAGGTATTTCCAGCCGCCGGCCTCACGCATAAAGACCATGGAAGCCGCCAGACAGGGCAGGTAAATCATAACAAAGACAACAAATGAAATACCGGCAGGCAGGGAAATATTTTCCCTGATTTTTTCAATCAGTCCGGTATGCTGTTCTGTTATATCATCACCCAGACCATATAAAACACCCAGGGTAGCCACAACCACTTCCTTGGCTGCCAGTCCGGTTTCCAGAGCTACCGCCATGCGCCAGTCATAGCCCAGGGGTGCAAAAAAGGGTTCAGAGGCATGACCAATCATGCCCAGGTAACTATTTTCCAGTTTACTCAGGGCCAGCTCATTGGACAGCGCTTTGGCCTGTGCATCATCCACGGCCTGTTCAATTTTAACCTGGTAAGCCTGTTCAAGCTCCGGCTGTTTGGGGTAATTACTGGCAAACCAGACCAGTACTGAAGCCATCAGGATAAAGGTACCTGCCTTTTTTAAATACATCAGCGCCTGACCGGATACCGTATGCCAGATAAGTTTAAAAGAAGGCATACGATACCTGGGCATTTCCATTACAAAGGGTTCATCTTTGCCCTTAAAGACTGTCATTTTTAAAATCTTGGCCGCAAGAATACCCAGTAAAGCCCCGCTGATATAAATCAGAAACAGGATATTGCCGGCATGATGCTCAGCAAAAAAAGCCCCCACAAACAGCACATAAATCGGTAGCCGGGCACCACAGCTCATAAAACCGATAATAAACAGGGTCAGCAGCCGATCCCGGTCATTTTTCAGGGTACGGGCTGCCATATAGGCCGGTACTGAACAGCCGAAACCGGTCACCAGGGGGATAAATGATTTACCATGCAGGCCGAATTTATGAAAGAAGCCATCCAGCAGAAAGGCCACCCGGCTCATATAGCCGGTGGTTTCCAGCAGGGCAATGCCAAAAAACAGAATAATAATATTGGGCAGAAACAGCACCACGGCACCAACCCCCGCAATTGCTCCATCCGCAATAACGGAAGCCAGTTCGGTATGCCCCAGGAAATTCTTGGTACCGTCAATAAGTGCTACAAAAAAAGCATCAATCCAGTCCATGGGAATACTGCCGATATCAAAGGTCAGCTGGAAAAGCCCCCACATCATAAACAGAAAAATCGGCAGTCCGACGACCTGATGCATCAGCAGGACATCGATTTTATCCGTCAGGCTGAGTCGATTGTCCTTTTCAAAAACGACGGTTTCAGCCACAGCCCCTTTCGCCACGGCATTTTTTTCATCATTAAAAATATCTTCCAGATCCTTTGTACCATAATGCAGGTACAGGTGCTGATAGGCCTTGTTGATGATGGGCAATAGTTCAATCCATATCGGTTCTTCATGAAAACGCTGATAGGCCTGTCGGTCTTCACGCAGCAGTTTTATGGCCAGAGCCTTCAGACTTATTTTGCACTGAAACTTTTTTGCCTGGAGGAAATCAACAATATTGGCAATTTCTTCTTCAAACGGTTCACTGAACTGCAGGTGCAGATCAGGCAGTTTAGAATTATAAGTTTCTATAATGGCATCAATCAGTTCATCAATGCCGGTTTTTTTTAAAGCAGAGGTTTTAACACAGCGGGCACCAAGAATTTTGCTCAGCTGCTGTTCATTAATATGCACTCCTTCATTGACCGCTTCATCCGTCATATTCAGAGCAATAACTATTTTTTTATTAAGAGCCAGTAATTCAGTGGTGAGGTAGAGGTTACGTTCAATATTGGTTGAATCCACCACATTTAAGATCAGATCGTATTCGCCTTCATCCAGGTATTTTTTAGTAACCCGTTCTTCAATGGTGTAATCAGTAAGGGAATAGGAACCGGGTAAATCGGTAATTTCAAATTCATAATCACCATGGACAAAACGTACTACTTCTTTTTTGACCGTGACACCGCTGAAATTACCTACTTTCAGTCGGGCATTGCCGATGGAGTTGATTAAAGCACTTTTGCCGACATTAGGCTGACCGACCAGAGCCACTTTAATGATTTTTCTACCGGATTGATGCTTTGCTGCGTCATTCATGCTTTAACCTCAATCTTCTCTGCTTCTGCCGATCGCAGGGCAATTCGGGTCTTGTTAATACGCACACGGATGGTTTTTTTACCCAGGGAGCGTTCTTCTACTGAAATACGGGCACCCTTAACCAGGCCAAAGGAATTAAAACGATTTTTTAATTCTCTATTAGCATAGATAGCCGTAATAATTGCTGATTCACCTTTAGAAAGCTTATCCAGCGTCATGAAGAACCTCAGGTTTGAAAAAAGGTATTGTAAATGAAATTAATTATCACTTACATGATTATAATCAAGCGCCAATTATATTGTATTTGACAGGAAATATCAGTTTAGTAAATTATAATATGTAAATTAAACTTATTTTTAGTTATACTGTCTAAAAATATCTGAAAATATAATAATTCTAATTTAAAGATATGATTTATGCTTATACGAAACGACACCAGAAAAGCATCTGAACGACGCAGACAGGATCGACGTCAGGTGGATTATGAATTTGGTAGTGTGCAATGGATTGAGCATGTCAAAAATCATTATGCCGCCTGGCCTAAAACTGAGCGGCGTCAAAAGAACCGCCGCAGCGGTGAACGTCGACAGTGCCAGCCTGATAATGAATCCTTAAGCGATTATAAAAGCAGTCGTCTGACAGAAGAAGAAGAGATCTTTTTTGATAACTTATTCAAGGCTCAGGACTGATTCAAGGCTGTGGGCTAATTTCAGATAACTTCCCTTCTGCTAATCTCAGCACCCGATCCATTTTTGAGGCCAGCTGTTCATCATGGGTCACCAGCACCAGGCTGACACCCAGTTGTTCATTTAGCTGGATCAGTAAATCATAAACCTGCCGGGCAGTATGATTATCCAGGTTGCCGGTCGGTTCATCCGCCAGCAGGCATTTGGGTTCCGTAACCAGCGCCCTGGCAATGGCCGCCCGCTGCCGTTCGCCCCCGGATAACTCACCCGGTTTATGTCCCAGACGATGGCTAAGACCTACTTTATTCAGTAATTCCGTTGCTTTGGCCCTGGCCTTGTGTACCGGTTCACCCCGGATCAGCAAAGGCATGGCAACATTTTCCAGAGCGGTAAATTCCGCCAGCAGATGATGAAACTGGTACACAAAGCCCAGCGCCTGATTTCTCAACTCACCCAGTTTTCTGGCATTAAGCTGAGCAATATCCTGCCCGTCAATCAGTACGGTACCGGACTTAATCCGGTCCAGGCCGCCGAGCATATACAGCAGAGTACTTTTACCGGAACCGGAAGCTCCGACAATGGCCACCCGCTCGCCTTTTTTAATCTGCAGATCCAGATCGTGGAATACATCTACCCGCACCCCGGCATCATCAAAATACTGGGTCAGTTTCCGGCATTCAATAATATTACTCATAACGCAATGCCTCCGCCGGCTGGGTTCTCGATGCCCGCCAGGCCGGGTAAATAGTGGCCAGCACGGTCAGACTAAAAGAAATAGTGGCGGTGATCATAACATCCGACCATTTCATTTCCGAAGGCAGGTCGCTGATCAGATAGACATCCGGTGCCAGAAATTTTATACCCAGAAAATGCTCCAGTGCCGGCACCAGGGTTTCAATATTCTGGGCGGTTAAAATTCCGGTGGTCACACCCAATAATGTACCCACCACACCAATGACCATACCCTGAGAAACAAAGATCCGCATCACCATGCCCGGACTGGCGCCCAGAGTTCTTAAAATCGCAATATCCGCCTGCTTGTCGTTAACGACAATAACCAGGGTGGAAACAATATTAAAGGCTGCCACGGCTATAATCAGAGAAAGGATTATCATCATCATGGTTTTTTCTATATTAATAGCGCGAAACAGATTGGCATGATGCTGGGTCCAGTCAATAACCCGGTGATAACCATTAAGTTTCTGTTCAATTTCCCGGCTGATCCGCGGTGCCTGATAGAGATCATCCAGTTTGAGGCGTATTCCCGTTACCTTGCCTTTCATTTTAAACAGGGTCTGGGCATCTTTAAGGCGGATAAGCGCCATATTAGAGTCGTACTGATTATGGCCGACTTCAAAAATACCCACCACGGTAAAGCGCTTGATGCGCGGCATAATGCCCGCCGGTGTGACATTGGCAGACGGCGTCACCATAGTCACTTTGGAACCCACTACGGCACCTATGGAACGTGCCAGATAACGCCCCAGTATAATCCCGTATTTCTGCTGACTTAAGGCTTCGTAACTGCCTCTATAAATATGTTTGGAGACATCAGATACTGTTTTTTCTTCTTCGCTATCAATACCCCTGACCAGTGCACCATTGACATTGGAATTATTAGTCAGCATAGCTTCCTTAACAATATAAGGGGCAGATCCCAGTACATGAGGCTGTTTTTCAATGAGTTTGTCCATAGACTGCCAGTTTTCCAGGGTTCCGTTTAAACCGCTGATGGTGGCATGAGACGCCATACCCAGAATACGGTCACGGATTTCAGCCTGAAAACCGTTCATTACTGACAGTACGGTGATCAGCGCCCAGACGCCAATGGCAATACCGATAAAGGAACTGAGGGTGATAAAGGAGATAAACTGATTACGCCGCTTAGCCCGAGTGTATCGAAAGCCTATAAAAAGTGAGAGGGGTTTAAACATTAAACTAAGGGTTCCTTTATTTGAGTTCCTTGTTTTTGCTTTATTAATTCCAGCCGGTTCTGCAGAACAATCCCGATGGGATTCTGTTCTTTATCTTCCAGAAAATTAACACCATAAGCCAGTACTTCCACGCCTTTTGCCATGACTTCCTGAAGTGTCTGTGCATACAGAGGATCAATTTCATCGGCCACCCGTACAGTCTGACAATCTTCCCGCTGTACACAAAAAAAGATAATTGCCCTGTGTCCCTGCTGCACCATCCATTCCAGTTCCCGCAGGTGTTTACTTCCCCGGGCCGTTACTGCATCGGGAAAGGCCGCCACGCCGGGCTCAAAGCTGGCCGTGACATTTTTTACTTCAATATAACATGGCTGGCTGCTGGTCTGGGTCACTAATAAATCAATACGGCTTTTTTCCTGACCATAGGGCACCTCTGTCTGGATACTCTGGTAATCGTTTAATTCCTTAATCCAGCCCTGTTCAATGGCCTCTTTAACCAGCGAATTGGCCAGATGGGTATTGATGCCGATTTTCTGTCCGCTTTCGGTTGATGCAATTTCCCAGCTGTAAAGATATTTACGCTTTGGGTTGTGGCTGTTACTCAGCCACACGCTGGTTCCGGCAATAGCACAGCCGGCCATGGAACCGGTATTTGCCGTATGCACAGTAAGCACCTGTCCATCTTCTAATTCAACATCGGCAAGAAAACGCTTATAACGTTTTATCAGAGTCGCTTTAATCAGTGGTTCTTTAAATTTCACCGGGATTTATTAACCTGCACGCCCATCAGCTAAGAAACCGGCCATGCGTTCAACTGCCTGCTGCAACACCGGAATATCGCGGGTATAGGCCAGACGAACATAACGCTCCGGGTGGTTAGCACCAAAATCCAGTCCCGGTGTTATGGCTACACCGCTCTGGTGCAGCAGGTCATGGGCAAACTGCATACTGTCATCGGTCAGAGCAGAGCAGTCACAATAAAAATAAAAGGCGCCCTGGGGTTTGACGGCTATTTTAAAACCCAGTTCCAGCAAGAGCGGATACAGAAAGTCCCGGCGCTGCTGAAAAATGCGCCGACGTTGTTCCAGAATCTCAATGGTTTGCGGCAGAAAAGCCGCCAGTGCCGCCCGCTGGGCCGTGGTCGGTGCAGCCAGAAACAGGTTCTGAGCCAGATGATCACAGGCCTCCAGCAAATGCTCCGGCACGATACACCAGCCCAACCGCCAGCCGGTCATCTGAAAGTACTTGGAAAAACTGTTAATAATAATCAGATGCTGATTATCTTTAGCATACTGTAAGGCCGTAGCCGCCTCAGTATCATAAACCAGCCCCTGATAAATCTCATCCACAATCAGATAACCGCCCTGGGCTTTGACCAGCTCACTGATCCGCACCATTTCACCCGCACTGACCATGGTTCCGGTAGGATTAGCCGGAGAGGCTATTAATACCGCTTTAGTATTTTCTCTCCAGTGCTGCTCAATCAGCTGTGCCGTTAACTGGTAGCCGGTATGCTCATCCACAGCCACCGACTGAATCTGCCCGTCCACAAAACGCACAAAATTCTGGTTACAGGGATAACCGGGATCCGCCAGCATAACCGCATCATTACGGCCAATCAAAATACCGATAATCAGCAGCAGTGCACCAGAAGCCCCCGGTGTCACCACCACTCTGGAGGCCGGAATATCTACATCAAAACGCTGTTGATAATAACCGGCAATAGCCTCTCTCAGGGATGCCAGCCCCAGACTGGAAGTATAATGAATATCCCCCTGCTGCAAAGCGGCTATTCCGGCCTCAATAATGGGCTGCGGCGTATTAAAATCCGGCTCCCCGACTTCCAGGTGAATTATATCCCGCCCCTGCCGCTCCAGCTCACGGGCTTCGCCCAGCAAAGCCATAACATGAAACGGCTGAATACCCTCCATGCGCGGAGCCAGATCAGGATGCTCAGGATATTTAGCAGGCTGACTTATCACTGATGAATTTTCCTGGCACAATCCAGAGTAAAATAAGGTTCATCACACTGCCCGGCAATCACCTTCATAGGCTGATCCGGCTCACCAAAATCACTGAGTACCAGATCCGCACCGGCAAAGTCATGATCGGCCGTATAATCATTAATAGTAATAATGGTTTTTAAATCCGCCCCTTTAGAGGAGAGTAAACCATTATAGGAATCCTCAAAAGCCAGACACTGTTCAGGAGACAGATTCATTTTTTCCATGGCATAAGTATAAATATCCGGAGCTGGCTTCTTGGCAGGCACCACATCCCCGGCTGCAATGACTTCAAACCAGTCAATAGAGTCTGCTCCCAAAGTGTGAGTCAATAAAGAAGTCACATTGGCCGGTGTCGTTGTTGTCGCAATCGCCAGACGCAGCCCTGCCTCACGAGCTTCATTAAACAGACGCACCACACCGGTACGCAGAGGCACTGCCCCTTCTTCCATTAACTGCATATAAAAACGAGTCTTGGCGGCATGCAGATCCGCGACAAACTCATCCAGAGGCTTATTAATGGACGCTGGAATTTGAAAGTCCTCACCCCGTTCATCTTTATAAAAGTCACTCAGATAAAACTTTATGCGCTCTTTACCGCCGGTCACTTCCAGCAGCCGGCCATACAGCTCCACACTCCAGTTCCAGTCCAGCCCTGCTTCTTCAAAGGCCATATTAAAGGCCACCAGATGACCGTCTTTCTCGGTATCGGCCAGC
>JALUZF010000139.1 GCA_027012135.1 Gammaproteobacteria bacterium | reverse complement strand
GAACATAATAGTCATTTAAGTGAAAATTGTAAGTCATTTCCTGAATTTTTAAATTAGTTGCACCGGTACATGTATGTTTTAAAACACATACAATTAACTTTAAGTAGCGCACTAATGAAAATAAACATAAAGTCATTATTTCTCACTGATAATAACTACCAGCTGACCAGTTGGTTGTTTCTCCGTGGTGTTGCGCTTATTTACGGCATTGCCTTCTTATCGCTGGCAGTCCAGATCACGGGGCTGGCCGGGCCGAACGGTATCCTGCCGTTTTACCAGACCTTAAACTACGCCTATATGGATAACGGCTGGTATGCCTGGTTTCAGATCCCGACGGTATTCTGGCTGGATGCTTCGGATGTTGCCTTAAAAATGGCTGCCTATGGCGGTGTGCTGCTGGCCATACTGCTGTTTTTTGAACGCTGGCAGTTTGGTGCCCTGATTGGAATGTACATACTCTATGTATCGTTATTTCATGCCGGTGATCTCTTTCTTAATTTTCAGTGGGACACTCTGTTAATGGAAACGGGTTTTCTCGCCATATTTCTTGTCCGGGGCGGGCCTAATAAACTGCTGATATTTTTGCTCCACTGGTTATTATTTCGCTTTCGCTTTATGTCTGGCTTTTTTAAGCTTTACAATGGCGATCCGTCCTGGCTGGATTTAAAAGCCCTTGATTATTATTTTGAAACTCAGGTGCTGCCGCATGCCGGCTCCTGGTATTTTCATCATCTGCCGCACTGGATGCATACCGGTGGTGTGCTATATGTTTTTTTTGCCGAATTAATTGTACCTTTCTTTATTTTTCTGCCGCGCCCGTTTCGAATTGCTGCGGCCTTAATCACCATCTTTACCCAATTACTGATCATGGCGAATAGTAACCATAATTTTGTCAATCTTCTGGTGATTGTGCTGTGTATATTTCTTTTAGACGATCGGATTATTGCCAGATTATTACCTGAACGACTGCGTGCCCGCATTCAGGCAGCAAAGCTGCCGAAGCCAACCAGGCTATTAAAAGCTCTGCTCGGGATATCCGGGGTAGTAATCTTTGTTACCAGTGTTGCTGTTTTCACTTCACGCATAGCGCCGATTCACTATCCGGATTTTGCTAAACAAATCTTTACCACAGCGAGACGAGTCGGTATTGGGCACATTTTCCATGTCTATGGAATTATGCAGGTTGATCGACAGGAGCTGGAAATTCAGGGATCCAATGACGGAGTCAACTGGTATCCCTATGAGTTCAGATATAAACCAGGCCCGGTTAATAAACGTCCGCCGGTTAATATCCCACATCAACCCCGACTGGACTGGATGATGTGGTTTCTGCCTCCTCAGCGGGATACTTTCTGGCTGCGTCTGCTGCTTGAACGCCTGCAGGAAGGCTCACCACAGGTTCTGCAGCTGTTTGAATATAATCCCTTTGAAGATCATCCGCCACGTTACCTTCGGGTGGTAGCCTATGAATATCAATTTACAACCCCTGTGGAAAAAGCAGCAACCGGGAACTGGTGGAAACGGCGCTATCTGGGGGTATTTCCTTATGTGAAGCCAAGATGGCCCTGAGTGAATGGAGAACAGGATTGTCAGGTCTTAAAATATAAAGATGTATTATTCTGAAAAGTTCAACAGTATTAGCCATCTTGTCGGCGCTGTTTTTGCCCTGATTGGTTTTGGGGCTTTAATTACCATCGCTGTACAACAACACAAATGGCAGATTTCTCTAAGCTTTATAACATTTGGTTTAACCCTTATTGTTATGTACAGTTTCTCAACGCTTTACCATAGTTTTTCAAAGCCTGAAATAAAAAGTATTTTCCAGAAACTGGATCATATTGCGATCTATCTTTTAATTGCCGGAACATACACACCTTTTGCAATGGTCACTTTATATGACAGTAAAGGCGTGTTGATTGTCATAACGGAATGGGCCCTGGCCCTGATAGGTATTGCTCTTGAGTTAAAGATAAAAAAACGTATCGAAGTATTACAGTTAGCTATTTATCTTATAATGGGCTGGCTGATCGCCATTGACTTCACAGCACTGCAGGCCAGGCTTGAGTTTGCTGGTATCTTCTGGCTGGTATTTGGCGGAATTATCTATACTGTAGGCACTGTTTTTTACGTGCTGGATGATAAAAATGCTCTAAAACATGCCCACGGCATCTGGCACTTATTCGTCTTACTGGGTTCCTGTAGTCACTTTATCGCTATTGTCGGCTATGTCAGGTAATAAATTTTGAATTTATAAAATACCTGGAATTTTTTGGGGGAGCTAAATAAGAAAGAAAGTGTATGATTTTGAAATAAATCGCAAACAACGGGTGGGTTCTGTTTTTGTAGGGAAAACTTAGTAGAACGTTTTTCTCGTAGAGAAAAATGGTGGGTGATATAAGATTCGAACTTATGACCCCCGCCTTGTAAGGGCGGTGCTCTGACCAGCTGAGCTAATCACCCACAGCTGTTAAGTGGTG
>JALUZF010000138.1 GCA_027012135.1 Gammaproteobacteria bacterium | reverse complement strand
CTATTGTATTTTTTACTTTCCAGTAAAATTATAGGTGGAAATAATGTAATACTTGATTTTATGGTTTGTTATCTTGTAACAAACCTGGTTGCTATTGTTTTCTGGTGGATGTTTGAAAGAAATCATAAGCTTATAAAACAGTATATAATAAATAAATTTGGTTTAATAAAACAATTATGAAGATAGTTATTGCTGGCACGGGTTCTATTGGTTATAGGCATATTCAAAATATACGCCGGATAATTCCGGCTGCTCAATTTGTTTTTCTTCGTAAAGACAAGCGCGTTGATGACTTAAGTGAAAAAATATCTGCAGTTGTTGTCTCAGATACGCGTGAAGCAATGGCCTTAAATCCTGATTGTGCTGTAATAGCAACACCTTCGGCTTTTCACACACAATTAATTCTGGAATTTATTCAATATGGATTGCCCTTATATATTGAAAAGCCTGTAGTCATTAAACAGTCAGATGTTGATGCCATTAGGGGCTGTATAAAGAAATACCACTATACTTCAGCAACACTGGTTGGCTGTAATCTTCGTTATCTGAAATCATTGCGCATTATAAAATCTATAATTCAGAGTGGCCAGGTAGGAAGAATTGCACGAGTATCTCTTCAGGCCGGTCAGTGGCTGCCGGACTGGCGTCCGACTCAGGATTACCGGATTAGTTATAGCTCTGATTCAGTGCGAGGCGGAGGTGTTATCTGGGATCTTATACATGAGCTTGACTCAGCCCGTTTTTTATTGGGCGACTTTGATCAGGTTAAAGCATTATCCAGCAATTTTGAGCCCCTTGAAATTAATTCTGAAGCTGTAGCAGTAATAATACTGGGCAAATCAGAAGGCGGGCCATTACTTACTATTGGCCTGGATTATGTTTCACGGGTGCCTGTAAGAAAATATGAAATATACGCTGAGAAAGCTACTCTAATATGGGACCTGCCCGGGAAAACCCTGGTAAAACAGACTGTTAACGGTCTGGACATGCTTACTGACAATCCTGAAGATTTCGATGTGTCTGAAACTTATATTGATGCAATGAAAGAATTTTTTAATGCTATTGAAAATGGCATAAATACATCACAGGATATTGAAGAAGGTTTGAAGAGTGTAGAGCTTGCATTATTAGCCAAAACGTAATATTAGCCGCATTCTCCATCCAGATTTAAAGTCCTTACCGTTTGTTGTTAAGATAAATTATAATAATGGTTCAGTAAATATGAGTAATAAAAAGAGTAATTGTGTTGCATTTATCTTTGCCAGGGGGGGGTCAAAAGGCGTTCCGGGCAAAAATATAAAAATGCTCGGAGGAATGCCTCTTATTGCTCATTCAATAAAAATGGCTCAGAGCTGCCCCTTTATTGATCAGGTTATTGTTTCTACAGATGATCATAATATTTCAACGGTTGCCAAAAAATATGGTGCTGAGGTACCCTTTATCAGACCGGCTGAGCTGGCTGATGACCACAGCAGTGAGTATGATGCATGGAAACATGGCATTAACGAATATAAAAATATCTACCAGAAAGAGATTGATGTTTTTATTAGTTTACCAGCGACTTCTCCATTGAGAAACAGGGAAGACATTAAAAATTGTTATGATGAATATCTTAAATCGGATGCAGATATGGTTATTACCGTAAAAGAAGCTTCCAGAAGCCCTTATTTTAATATGGTAAAAATAGATAATAATGGTTGGGCCGGGCTGGTTAATCTGGCACCGGATGGCAAACGATATATTAGACGACAGGATGTTCCAGCTGTTTATGATATGACAACAGTGGCTTATGTATCCGGTCCCGATTATATATTAAACTCTGATTCTATTTTTGATGGCAGGATAAAAAGTGTTCTGGTTCCAGAAGAAAGAGCTCTCGATATTGACACGATGTTTGATTTCAAAGTTGCCGAATGTCTGATTAATTCAAACTAGCGAATGAGTACAATTATTTATCAAAGGTTTTTTTGTATGAGTGTTAATCATGAGTTTTAAGATATCCCTGATAGATTATGGCATGGGGAATAATCGTTCTATCAAAAATGCCTTATTGCATATAGGAAATTTTGATGTAGAGGTAACATCCGAATTTGAAAAAATCAAAGCATCAGACTGTTTGATTTTACCCGGTGTAGGTGCTTTCCCAGATGCAATGAAGAACCTGGCTGAACGTAATCTCATTGAGCTTTTAAATGAAGAAGTTTTAGAAAAAAAGAAACCCATTCTGGGTATTTGCCTGGGTATGCAGTTATTGTTTTCTTCATCAGAAGAGGGCGGTATTAATTCCGGATTAAACTGGCTCCCCGGGAAAGTGGAATATATGGATCTTGATGAACAATATCGAATACCACATATTGGCTGGAATGATCTTATAGTTAAAAAAACTACGGAAACATTTAATACATTACACGAAGATAAAAATTTCTATTTTGTTCATAGTTATTCCGTTAATTGTTCTGATAACCTTATTACAGCTACCTTTGACTATGGAAAAGA